>NZ_JBEOZK010000015.1:0-178242 GCF_040297565.1 Streptomyces sp. NPDC001728 | reverse complement strand
CCCGCCCGGTCCTGGACCGGGCGGGCGGGGCGGCGTCATGGCACGTCCGAGCGCCGGGGACATCGCGTGGGAACTGTGCCGGGGAGAGTCACGGGAGCCGGCGAGCGCCGGCTCCCGAGGCATCGACATCCCGGTCAGCGAGCGGTGCGCTACTGCGCGGCGCCGGGCCGCAGGGCGTCCGGGAGCCGGTTGCCGAAGTAGTCGACGAGGCCCGCGTCGACGCCCGCGGCCTGCGGGCCCATGCTCACGGTCACCTCGTCCTCGCAGCGCGGCACCAGGTTCTCGGCCCCGGCCGGGTCGGTGACGGGTACGGTCAGAGCGCGCAGGCACGGGTCGTCGCCGGTGCCGGTCGGCTCACCGTCGAGGAGCTCCTGGCCGGAGGCGGTACGCCAGTCGGCAAGGCCGGTGAAGCGCCGGGCCCCCCAGTTCAGCGACCAGGGGCCCGTGCTGTGGTAGACGTTGCCCCGCAACTGGAACGTGCCGGGGAGGTACGACGACTCGGCCTCGATCAGGGGCCCCCCGTCGGTGGCGAGAATGTTGTCGTGGACACTCACGTCACGCATGCCGTCGCGCAGCCGCAGCGCCGGGGACCGGTTTCCCCTCGCCTGAGTGGAGTCGAGGCTCTGTGTCCGCATCACGACCGTGTTGTTGTAGATGTCCAGGTTCTTCATTCGGGAGCCGTAGGCGACGATGCCACCGTACTCGGGGAGCTTCCGCGCGTCGTCCCAGCTCAGGTTGAAACGGACGACGTTGTCCCGGTGGGCGCCGGTCGCCTTTCCGGAATAGACGAGGAACCCCGGCCCGTCGTTGCCGTAGGCGAGGTTGTACTGCATCACCGAGTGGGACACGTTGTTGTCGAGGCCGTAGCCGCCGCCGTCCACCCGGGATCCGGTCCGGTTCCGGTAGGAGCGGTTGTTCTCCAGGACCACACCGGTGGAGTCGTACGCCCAGATGCCCTCGGGACCCTCTTGGGCGTCGGCCGCGGAGCGCGCGCCGTTGTCGTGGGCGACCGAGCGCATCACCCTCGCGTCCCGGACGCTGCCGAGAGCGATGCCGCTTCCGGTATTGCGCCCGGCATTGTCCGGGTCGCCGCTGTTGGAGTACGCCGTGACCCGCTCGATCCGCAGCCCGGAGTGCGCGTAGGACGGGCTGCCGGCCTCGAACTCCGGACCGTAGAAGACGAGTCCGGACTCAAGGTTGTGGTGCACGGAGACATCGCTGATGCGCACGTCGCTGAAGCCCGTGACGGCGTCGCCATCCGCGCCGACGCTGATCCCGTTCTGGAAGCCCCGCGCCTCCACGTTCGCGATCCTGATGTGGGCGAGCCGCCGCCCCTCGGGGCGGGTGGCGCGGAGAGCGATCCCGACCCCTTCGCGCAGCGCCTTGCGGTCGCCGACCAGCGCGATGTTCCTGATCTCCACACCCGCGGTGTCGTGCACGGTGATGCCGGAGGTGCCGCGGGGCGCGATCGTGGCACGGCCCGTGCCGTACGACTCGATCACCACCGGCCGGGCCGCGCTGCCCGCCTCGCCCTCCTCCAGGGTGACGGTGCCGGGGAACCGTTCGCCGCCCTTGAGCCGGAGCCTGTCACCGGGCCGGAAGTTCGCGGTGTTCGCGTGGTCGAGGGTCCGCCAGGGCTTCCCCGGCGACATGCCGTCGTTCTCGTCGTCGCCGTCCGGACTCACGTAGAAGGTGAACGGACCGCCGCTCGCGGGGCGGGCGGGCCGGTAGACACCTGGTACGTCGCACCCTGTGAGCAGCAGGAGCGCCACGGCCAGGACTCCCACTCCGGCCCTCGTCGTCCGGCTCCGCTTCACCGCGTTCACGCGCACCCCCTGGGGACGTCCTGATGCCCTATCAGGCACATGAATTAGCAGACTGCCAGAAAAGGGACATACGAAACGCCGACGAACGCGCGGCATCCGAGTCACGTGTGGCGTGCCACGCCTTCAGGGCGGTCGCGCGCCGGAGGCGGTCGGCGCGGTGCGGGCGAGCGGCGAGCTCCGGAGGCCCGTTCCTTGCCCGCCAAGATGCGGGCCGGGCGGGCAACGATCCATGGCGGAGGCACAGCCTCTCCCAGCTTCGGCCTCGGGGCCGGAGCCCGCCGCGGAGCAGGGCGCGCGCTGACCAGACGCTTCCCCGGGCGGGAATCACGCAAGGCGGCTCCGCGATCACAGAAGGTAGCGGTCACAGCGGCTCCGGCAGCGCAGACTCAAGCGTGACTGCCGGCGACGCACCGTCGCGCCTCCGGACCGAGCAGAAGTGCTCGCCCTCTCACGGGTACCTTCTGCCAGTGGTACGTCACCCAGCGCGATGGCCACAACCGCCGGGGCGCGTCCGAACCCTCCTGTTGGTACAGCGCCACCACGGCCGCCGCACGGCGACAGCCAGCGAGACAGGGCCGGGCCCTGTCTCGGAGGCTGCGGGGCACTACGACACGCGACGACACGCACCGCGCGTGTGCCGTTCGCCGACGCTGCCGCATCCGCGGTACCCACGCCGGCCGTGAAGCGGTGCTTCCGTCTTCCTCTCGGCACGGAGGACACTGGCAGGGGGGAACGTGTGGAGTGCGCCTGCGGGCCGACCGGACCCGCAGGCCCGGAAGAGGGTGCTCGGATGCCCAGAACTCGACCACGATCGCGCTACGCCCCGGACCGGGGGCTCTCCGCCCGTATGGCGACCACGATGTTCTTGATCGGACTGCTGTACGTGGTCTTCGTCGGCGCCCTGCTCGTACTTCTGCGCGGTTCCTGGCCCGTCATCCTGCTGATCGCCGGTGCCCTGTTCATCGCGCAGTTCTGGTTCAGCGACAAGATCGCCGCCGTCGGCATGGGCGCGCGCGAGGTCACCCGGGAGCAGGCTCCGGAGCTGCACGGCACCGTGGACCGGATCTGCGCCCTCGCCGACATGCCCAAGCCGAAGGTGGCGATCGCCGACAGCGACGTACCCAACGCGTTCGCCACCGGACGGGGCGAGAAGACCTCCCTGGTCTGCGTCACGACCGGGCTGCTGCGCCGCCTGGAGCCGGCGGAGCTGGAAGGCGTGCTGGCCCACGAGATGTCTCACGTGGCGCACCGTGACGTAGCGGTGATGACCATCGCCTCGTTCCTCGGCGTCCTCGCCGGGATCATGACCCGTGTCGCGCTCTACAGCGGGCTCGGCCGGAGCCGCGACAGCAACATGGCTGCGGCCGCGATCCTCATCCCTCTCGTGAGCGGAGTGATCTACGTGATCAGCTTCCTGCTGACCCGGGTACTCTCCCGATACCGCGAACTGGCCGCCGACCGGGCTGCCGCGCTGCTCACCGGCCAGCCCTCGGCGCTCGCCTCCGCGCTCGTGAAGGTGACCGGCAGCATGGGGAAGATCCCTACGCGCGACCTGCGCAAGGCTGAGCCGTACAACGCCTTCTGGTTCGCGCCCGCCTTCGCCTCGCAGGAGAGCCTGAGCCGGCTGCTGTCCTCCCACCCCACCCTGGAGCAGCGGCTCGACCAACTCGCCCGGATCTCGGACCAGCTGGGCCAGGCGTGAGGGGCCCGGACAGGAAGGAGCAAGGCTGTGGGAATCCTCGACAGCGTTTTCGGGCGCAGCAAGGTGCTACGACCCGACCTCGACCGGCTCTTCGCGCTGCCCGCCGCCGCCCTCACTCTCCAGGCGGGCACCGGTTTCGCTCCGACCGGCGCGGGATCCGTCTGCTTCTCGGGGGTGGAGGGCGGCGCCTTCACCCGTCTGAAGGAGGAGGTACGGGACCTGCTCGACGTGGACGCGGTCGGGGGCGGCACCCGTGGCACGAGTGGAAACGCCGCCCCGGCCTCGTTCTCTCGGGACGCGTACGGCTACACCTGGCTCGTCGCCCGCCGCCCCGCCGACGACGTGATCACACTGGTCAATGACCTGCACGCGGTCAACACCCTGCTTCAGGAGGCAGGATTCGGACCCCACCTGCTCTGCTCGCTGACCGCGTTCCGCGCCCCCGGGCACGAACACGAACTCGCCCTCGTCTACCTCTACAAGCGCGGCACCTTCTACCCGTTCGCGCCCCGCACCGATCGCCATGAGACCCGCGACAACGCCCTGGAGTTCGAGGTCCGAGCCCTCCTCGCGGGCGACCTCCCCATGGAGCCGGACCTGGAACGCTGGTTCCCCCTCTGGGGTGCTCCGGGGCTCGGCGGCGGGGACGACCGCGTCGCGGGCGTGCCGCGTACGGATACCTGAGAGGCACCGGTCCGCGTCGCGACAACGCGAGGAGCCCGCGACGGGCGACAGCTCGCTAACCCAGGTTGCCAGGGGATCGTCGGGACTCCATCCGCGTGGTCTCCGGGAGGGAGCGAGGGCGCGGGGGTCACCGCCGTTCGGGGCGGTCGGTCATCCAGCGGGCTGCGAGGAGGCCCGAGGCCGCGGTGAGGGCGGCGGCGGCGAGGACCGTGGCGTTCAGGCCCAGTGCGTCGGCCAGGAGGCCTGCCGTCAGGGCGCCTGCGGCATAGCCGATGTCGCGCCAGAAGCGGTACGTGCCGAGGGCGTGGGCCCGCCAGGTGGGGTGGGCGTGGTCGGAGACGGCGGCGATGAGCGCCGGGTAGACCAGCGCGGTGCCGAGGCCCAGGCCGACGGCGGAGAGGATCCCGGCGAGAAACGGGCGGTCGAGGAGCACGAGCGCGAGGAGGAGCGCCGCCGCCTGGACCAGCATGCCGGTCACGACGAGCGGCTTGCGGCCGACCCGGTCGGCGAGGTGGCCGGCCGGGATCTGGCCGATGCCCCACAGGAGCGGGTAGAGCCCCTTGATCAGGCCGATCGCTGCGATGCCGAGCCCCTGGTCGGCGAAGAGGAGCGGGAAGACGCCCCAGGTCAGGCCGTCGTTGAGGTTGTTGACCAGGCCCGCCTGACTGGCCCCGCGCAGGGATCGGTCGCGCCATGACGTACGGGCGAAGGTCTCCTTGAAGGACGGCCCGCCGTTCTCGTTGTCCGGGGGCGCCGGGTGGCGGGAGAGTTCGAGGGCCAGGTGGGCGGCGGTGTCCTTGGCCAGGAGGGACAGTCCGAGACCTGCGGCGAGGAAGACCACACCGATGAGCTCGGGGGCGGGGCGCAGCCCGTAGTGGGTGGCGAGATAGCCGGTGAGCAGGGCGGTGGCGCCGACCGAGACGTAGCCGGCGGCCTCGTTGAGGCCGGTGGCGAGCCCCCGGCGGGCGGGCCCCACGAGGTCGATCTTCATGTTGACGGTCATCGACCAGGTCAGCCCCTGGTTGACGCCGAGCAGGACGTTCGCGGCCACGATCCACCACCACGATGGCGCCCAGGCGAGGACGAACGGCACGGGTGCGCCGATCAGCCAGCCCGCCAGCAGGAGCTGCCTGCGCCGGAAGCGGGCGGTGAGCACGCCGGCGGCCAGGTTCGTGAGTGCCTTGGCGAGGCCGAAGGCGACGATGAACGAGAAGACGGCCAGGTTCCCGGCGAGCCCGAAGACCTCGGTGCCGATCAGGGGGACCGTCGTCCGTTCCAGACCGACGAGCGCCCCGACCGCCGCTGTGACGAGGACGAGCAGGACGAACTGCGCCCTGTTCTCCCGAAGGCCCAGCCGTACGGTGCCGGGCGAGGGGGTGACGGGGGGTGGGAGCCGCCTCGCCGTGATCCCTCGTGCCATCTCGCTCTCCCTATCCGTTCCGATAACCGCAGACCACCATACCCCCATGGGTATTTTTGCCCCTACCCTTCCACAGGCGTGGGACTGTGACGCTCGATACCCCTAGGGGTATTTGACTTCCCTCGCCGCCCCTGTCTACAGTCGGCGGCGTAAGTACCCCGGGGGGTATCCGAAAGGGTGATCTTCCATGCGTGAAGTGGATCTGGACGTCTTCGCCTCCGAGCTGGCGGAGGGTGCCTTCGCCATCGACGTACGAGAACCGGACGAGTACCGCGACGGCCACGTACCCGGGGTCCGCCCCGCACCGCTCTCCGAGCTCGGCGCCCACCTCGCCGCGTTCCCCGCCGACCGGCCCGTCTACGTGATCTGCGCGAGCGGCAACCGGAGCGCCTGGGCCGCGGAGCACCTGGAGGCCGTCGGCGTCCGCGCGGTCTCGGTGACGGGCGGCACCTCCGGGTGGGCCCGTACCGGCCGCCCGATCGTTCGCGGCACGGACGCCCGGGCCGCCTGAACGGCCGGCCGCCCACCCTCACCGCACTTCTTCCCGTCTCGCGGGGCTTCCGCTCCGCGACCGCTTTCTCCGTCGAAAGGTCCACCGTGTTCTTCGCCCAGTACTACCTCGACTGCCTGTCCCAGGCGTCGTACATGATCGCCGACGAGAAGACCGGTCAGGCGGTCGTCGTCGACCCCCGCCGGGACGTGTCGGAATACCTCGCCGATGCGCGGGCGCACGGGTTCACCGTGGTCGGCGTCATCAACACCCACTTCCACGCGGACTTCGTCGCCGGCCACCTGGAGATGGCCGACGAGACCGGTGCGTGGATCGGTTACGGCTCCCGTGCCGAGACGGAGTACCCGATCCGTCACCTCGCCGAGGGCGAGCGGATCGCCCTGGGTGACGTGGTGCTGGAGGTCATGGAGACCCCGGGGCACACCCCGGAGTCGATCAGCGTCCTCGTCTACGAACACGCCGACGACGCCGTCCCCTACGGGGTCCTGACGGGCGACGCCCTCTTCATCGGTGATGTCGGCCGCCCCGACCTGCTGGCATCGGTGGGCGTCACGGCCGAGGAGCTGGGCCGGATGCTGCACGACAGTGTGCAGAACAAGCTGATGGGCCTCGCGGACGAGGTCCGCGTCTTCCCCGCCCACGGCGCCGGCTCGGCCTGCGGGAAGAACCTGTCGACCGAGAAGTCCTCCACGATCGGGGAACAGCGGGCCACCAACTACGCCTGCGCCCCGATGGGCGAGGAGGAGTTCGTCGCGCTGGTGACGGCGGGACAGTCCGCCGCACCGGGCTACTTCGCCTATGACGCCGACCTCAACCGCAAGGAGCGTCCCCTGTACGACTTCGCCGCCATGGCCCGTCCGCTGTCCCTGGAGGAGTTCGCCGGGCTGCGGGCAGATGGCGCGGTGGTGGTCGACGCGCGTGATCCGCAGGAGTTCGCGGCCGGGCACCTGACCGGTGCGGTGAACGTGCCGGCCGACGGCCGGTTCGCCGAACAGGCCGGCACCGTCCTGGACCCCGCGGAGGAACTGGTGGTGATGGCGCCGCAGAACCGCGAGGAGGAGGTCGTCACACGCCTCGCCCGTATCGGCTTCGACCGTGTCGTGGGCTACGTCCGCAACCCCGAGGACGCGCTGCGTGTGATGGAGGGCGAGGTCACCCCCGCCAGCCGCCTCACCGCCACCCACCTCAAGGACGCCCTCGCCGGAGACAACCCGCCGCTCGTGGTGGACGTCCGCACGTGCGGCGAGCGCGAGGCCAACGGCTTCATCCCCGAGGCCCTGCACATCCCGCTGAGCGAACTGCCCTCCCGCGTCGGCGAACTCCCCACCGACCGGCCGCTGGTCCTGCACTGCGCGGGCGGCCACCGCTCCTCCATCGCCGCCAGCCTGCTGCGCCACCGCGGCGTCGAGGACGTCTCCGACATCCTCGGCGGCTGGGCCGCCTGGGCCCTCGCGACCGAATCCGCCGAGGTCTGAGCGCGCCCGACCGCTCACGAACCGCCGGCGGGCACGGGTCACCCGGGTTCTTCCCACCGTGCACCGCCGGCCCGCAGGGGAGGCGGGGGCCGCGCTGCCTCCGCTCCCCCAACCCGCGGAAGAGCCGGGGGCCGCACTGCCTCCGCCGCTCCCCCCACCCGTCGTGGGCGGCGCGGGGCCGCACTCCCCCGCCCCGCCCACGACGGGCCCCTTCTCCCTCTCTGCCCGGGCCGCCGCCACAACCCCGGCCCCCTCGCACACCCCCACCCGTACACGCCTTCCGGAGTCACGCATGAGCGCCGAGCGCACCATCCAGTCGATCACCCCCGCCGTCCTGCACCGCCTTGTCCAGGAGGGCCGTGCGCCACGCCTGCTCGACGTGCGCACCCCCGGCGAATTCCGTACCGCCCACATCCCCGGCTCGTACAACGTGCCGCTGAGCACCCTGCGCGAGCACCGCGCGGAGCTGCGTTCGCACCTGGACGAGGAGGTGGTGCTCGTCTGCCGTTCCGGTCAGCGGGCGAAGGAGGCCGAGCAGGCCCTCGCACAGGCCGGGCTGCCCAACCTCCGTGTCCTGGAGGGCGGGATCACCGCCTGGGAGGCGGCGAGCGCTCCCGTGAAGCGGGGCCCCGAGCGGTGGGACATGGAGCGCCAGGTCCGCCTCGTCGCGGGCTCGGTCGTCCTGGCCACCGGCCTCATCGGCATCGCCGTCCCCGGTGCCCACCTCGTCGGTACGGCGATCGGCGCCGGCCTGACCTACGCGGCGCTGAGCAACTCCTGCGCCATGGGCGTGCTGCTCTCCAAGCTCCCGTACAACCGGGGCCCGCGCATCGACGTCCGCAGCGTGATCGCGGAGCTGCGGAGCGCGTCATGACCGCCCTCATCGTCGCGGTCTCCCTCCTGATCGGCGTCAGCCTCGGCATCCTCGGTGGCGGCGGGTCCATCCTCACCGTCCCGATCCTGGTCTACCTCGTCGGTCAGGAGACCAAGGAGGCCATCGCCACCTCGCTGTTCGTCGTCGGCGTCACCAGCCTCGCCGCCCTGGTCCCGCACGCTCGCGCCCATCGGGTCCGCTGGCGGACCGGCCTGCTCTTCGGCGCCTTCAGCATGGTCGGCGCCTACGCGGGCGGCCGGGTCGCCGAGTACATCCCCGGCACCATCCTGCTCATCGCGTTCGCACTGATGATGCTCGCCACCGCCTACGCGATGCTCCGCAAGCCGCGTGACGCGGCGAAGAAGGCCCGGCCCGCCCACAGTGACCTGCCGCTGAAGCACATCGCGGTCGAGGGCCTCGTCGTCGGCGCCGTGACCGGCCTGGTCGGCTCCGGCGGTGGATTCCTCGTCGTTCCGGCCCTGGCCATACTCGGTGGACTGCCGATGGGCATCGCGGTCGGCACCTCGCTGCTGGTCATCGCGATGAAGTCCTTCGCCGGACTCGCCGGCCACCTCTCCGGCGTCTCCATCGACTGGGGCGTCGCGATGACCGTGACCGTGGCGGCTGTGATCGGCAGCCTGATCGGCGCCCGCCTCGCCGGACGCATCCCGCAGGACGCGCTGCGCAAGGCGTTCGGCTGGTTCGTCGTCGTCATGGGCGTCTTCGTCCTCGCCCAGCAGCTGGACACCGCCGTCTGGACCCACCCCGCAACCTGGGCCGTGCTCGGAGCCGGGGCGACGGTCGCGGTCGCCACCCTGCTGCGGAGGCGCTCGAGGGCGTCCCGCCCTCGGCCGACTGTCCGTGTCCACCAGGACGCGGCTTCGAAATAATGTAAGGACGCATGCTCCAAGGCGTGCCCGGTGGGGGTGAAGGAGGAGAATTCCTGTGCAGGTGGACGAAGAATCGATGGGGCCGGTCCTGAACCGGCTCAGGCGGGCGCAGGGGCAGCTGGCCGCCGTGATCGCGATGGTCGAGTCCGGCCGGGAATGCGAGGACGTCGTCACTCAGCTCGCGGCCGTCTCCAAGGCCCTGGACCGGGCCGGATTCAAGATCGTGGCGAGCGGAATGCGCCAGTGCCTCGCGGAGGGTTCACAGGCCCCGCCCATGACGCAGGAGAAGCTGGAGAAGCTCTTCCTCACCCTCGCCTGACCCTTCTTCCCTCCCGGCCGACGGAGCGAACGGAGCGGGAAACAACCGTTCGGCCGGTCCAGAGGCAGGGCGGGAGGGCCATCCGGCCCTCCTCACCATCGGCCGGTGAGGGGAGACTCGGTAGGGAAGACTCTCAGGTGGTCGCACGAGGCCCCGCCCCTCTCCGGCATCGCGCGACCACCCCGCCCTCGGTCCTGCGGAGAACACGATGCCCTCCTCGAAATACACCGTCAGCGACGTCATGACCCACACCGCCATCGCCGTCGGCCGTGACGCGCCCTACAAGGACATCGTCACGCTCATGGACCAGTGGAAGGTGAGTGCCCTGCCCGTTCTGGAAGGTGAAGGACGGGTGATCGGGGTCGTGTCCGAGGCCGATCTCCTTCCGAAGGAGGAGTTCCGCGTCGACGAGCCCCGCCCGGACGAGTTCCCCGCGGCATCCAAGGCCGGCGCCGTACGGGCCGGGGAACTCATGTCCAGCCCGGCCGTGACCGTCCACCCCGACGCGACACTCGCCGAAGCGGCCCGGATCATGGCGACGCGGAGGGTGAAGCGCCTGCCCGTGGTCAACGGCGTCGGCATGCTGGAGGGCGTCGTCAGCCGGAGCGATCTGCTGAAGGTGTTCCTCCGTACGGACGCCGAGATCGAGGAGGACATCCGCCATTCCGTGCTCGGCGAGGCGGCGGCGCCCGCGGGGCTGGACGTGACGGTCACGGACGGTGTGGCCGTGATCGGTGGGACGTTCTCCGACCGATCACTGGTACCGCTGGTCGCCCGCGCCGTGCGGGCCGTGGAGGGCGTCGTCGACGTCCGGATGGATCTCGCTGCCCCTTGAACCGCTCCATGACGGACAATCCTGGTGGGGGCGGGCACGTACCCGACCGACGACAGGGGTCGCCATGACCGATCTGCCGACAGCCACCGCACGCACACGGGTCTTCCTCGTCGATGATCACGAGGTCGTCCGCCGGGGCCTTCGCGACCTGCTCGACGACGAGCTCGACCTGGAGGTCGTCGGCGAGGCGTCGACGGCCGAGCAGGCGCTGGCCAGGGGACCCGCGCTCCGGCCGGACGTGGCGGTGCTCGACGTCCGGCTGCCCGACGGCGACGGCGTCTCCGTCTGCCGGGAGCTGCGCTCCCGGATGCCCGAGCTCGCCTGCCTGATGCTGACGTCGTTCGATGACGAGGACGCACTCCTCGACGCGATCATGGCCGGCGCCGCCGGGTACGTGCTCAAGCAGATCAACGGGTCCGATCTGGTGTCGGCGGTACGGACCGTGGCCACGGGCCAGTCGATGCTCGATCCCGCCACGACGGCCCGGCTGATGCACTCGCTGCGCGACCCCGAGTCGGTGAAGCCGCCCGAGGACGAGCGGCTCACGGTGCTGTCCGAGAGGGAGCGTTCGGTACTCGAACTCATCGGCCAGGGACTCACCAACCGGCAGATCGCCAAACGTCTCTATCTCTCGGAGAAGACGGTCAAGAACCACATCTCACGGCTGTTGGGCAAGCTCGGCGTCGAGCGTCGTGTCCAGGCCGCCGTCATCGCCGCGCAGGTCCACGAGCACGAGACCGAGGAGAAGTAGCACGCCGTCGTCGTGGCTCACCGCCTGCCGCGGCCAGCGGGGTGGACGCGAGCACGGGCAGCGGAAGGAACGGGTTTCTTCCTGGTCGGCAGCCGGGCGCAGGCCGGGACGCGCTATGACGAGCCCGTTCGGGCGCGTACCCGCCATGACGAGCCCGTTCGGTCCTGAGGGTGGACCATTCGGCCCTCGCAGGCCCCCCCGTGCGCGTCGGAAGGTGGTGACGTGGAAAGCACCGTCCGAACCCTCGAACAGGAGGCGCGGTGATGAAGCACATGAAGGTCGGCGGTCTGATGTCCGACGCCGTGGTCTCCGCCGTCCCCGCGACATCGTTCCGGGAGGTGGCGAAGGTGCTCGCCGAGCACGACATCAGCGGGGTCCCCGTCGTCGACGACGACGACCATGTCCTCGGAGTCGTCTCCGAGAGCGACCTCCTGGCCCGCCACGAGCTGACCGCCGGGGGCCTGATGACCACACCGGCCGTCACCGTTCACGCCGAGGAGACGGTGGCGGACGCCGCACGCCTGATGGTGCGCCGCGGAGTCGAGCGCCTTCCCGTCGTCGACGAGGAGGAACGACTGGTCGGCATCGTGACCCGACGCGATCTGCTCTGTGTCTACCTCCGCCCGGACGCGGAGATACGGCGCCGCATCCGTCAGGACGTCCTCACGGACGCCATGGACCTGCCCGGGAACGCGGTGGACGTGCACGTCCTCGACGGCGTGGTCACGCTGGGGGGCCGCGTACGGCGGCGGAGTCAGGCCCTGACGCTCGTCGGACTCTCCGAGCGCGTCGACGGCGTCGTCGCCGTCGTGGACCGGCTGTCCTTCCCCGAGGACGACACCCGCCTCACATCCCCCACCCGGACTCCCCACGACGTCTCCTGGTAACCCACCGCAGACAGGACGAACCGTGTCCACCACCGCCCTGACCCGACCACTCGTGACATCGCTGATCGAAGACGCCGTCACGGCTCCCTCCATGCACAACGCACAGCCCTGGAAGTTCGTCCACAGGACGAGCACCGGAGTCATCGAACTGCACGGGGATCCGCTGCGCGGCATGCCGCACGAGGACCCGGACCACCGCGCCCTCCACCTCGGCTGCGGCGCCGCCCTGTTCGGCCTGCGCGTCGCCGCCGTGCACCGGGGCCTTCACCCCGTGGTCCGGCTGCTGCCCCGTCCGGACGCCCCTTGGCATCTCGCCGACCTGCGCGTCGATGGCCCCGACGACGCCGACAGCGACCTGGGCGTCCTCCATGACGCCCTGTCGCGCCGGCACACCAGCCGCTTCCCCTTCACCGAGGAGCGGATCCCGACCGAGGTGGTCGACGGTCTCCGTGCCGCGGCCCTCCTCGAAGGCTGCCGACTCGTCGTACCGGGTGCGTGGCACACCGACGCCGTCATGGATCTCGTCCACGCCTCCGAGCTGTTCGAGGCGGCGGACGAGGCCGTACGCGCGGAGATCGCCGCCTGGACGCGCACGGGGGCGGCCGGGGAAGGCCCCGGCACCGAGGGCATCCCCTCGTACGCCTTCGGCCCGCGGCAGTACGACGTGACCTCCCCCGTCCGGGACTTCGGCGCGCCCCGCCAGGTGCCCGGCCGTGCCTCGGCACGCTTCGAGAAGACGCCGCAGCTCGCGCTGCTCGGCACGGTCGGTGACGCCCCGGAGGATTGGCTGAAGGCAGGCCAGGCCATGCAACGGGTTCTGCTGCAGGCCACCCTCGACGGCCTTGCCAGCTCCCTCATGTCCCAGCCGCTGGAATGGCCCGAACTCCGTTCCGACGCGCGCGATCCCGGTTCGGCGATCGGCTTCGTCCACATGGTGTTCCGCCTGGGCTACGGCCCCCATGGGCGGGCCACGCCGCGCCGTCCGGTCTCCGAGGTGCTCGCCTTCGACTGAACCGCTCCTCCCGGATCCCGGACGAATCCGCATCTCGACGAATCCACTCCTCACAGACGGAACCAGCGCTCCTGGCCGGGTGGGACGGTCACCCTCCGTTCGCCGGGGAGAACGACGGAGAGCAGGCCCGCGGGCGAGGCGGGTACCCGGACGGCCAGCCGTCCGGGTAGTACCCGCAGGCGCACTCCTCGATGACGGCCGACGCACAGGGTGAAGGTGAACCTGGGGATCTCCGCCAGCGGCACCGGAGCCACGCGCAGGCCGTCCGGTCCCGTTTCGAGGCCGGTGATCCCGCGTTCGACGAGGTCGACGGTGCCGGCCATCGCGCCGAGGTGGATGCCCTCGCCGGTCGTTCCGCCCTGGACGTCGGCCACGTCGGCGAGCAGGGCCTCCTCGCAGTACCTCCAGGCATCGGCACCCAGCTGCCGGGCGAGCACCCAGCCGTGGACGAGGCTGCTGAGCGTCGAACCGTGGCAGGTGCGCCGCAGGTAGTAGGAGACGGTCGCCCGCCACACCTCGTCGTCCAGCGGGTAGCCGAGCCGGCCGAACAGGCCGTGCAGCTCCTCGGGCCGGAAGAGGTAGCCGAGCATGAGGGTGTCGGCCTGCTTCGACGCCTGGTAGCGGTTGACCGTGTCGCCCTCGGCCTCCAGGATCCGGTCGAGGCGGCGGATGTCGCCGTAGCGGGTGCGGTACGCCTCCCAGTCGAGCTCCGCGAGGTCCCCGTACCCCTCGAACTGGCTGACGACACCCTGGTGGAACGGCACGTGGAGGCCGCGGGAGACATCTTCCCAGTGAGCGAGTTCGCCCTCGTCCAGGGCCAGTTGCTCCGCGAGTTCCGATCGCCGGGCCTCGGGCAGTTCGCCGAGCAGGTCGAGGCCGCGGGCGAGCACCCAGGCGGCGGTGGCATTGGTGTAGGCGTTGTCGTCGATGCCCGGGCTCGCGGCGTCGGGATAGGCGTCATGGTATTCGTCGGGTCCCACGACCCCGCGGATGCGGTAGCGGCCGAGCGCCGGGTCGAACGTGGCGGCCCCGGCCCAGTACCGGGCGATCTCAAGGAGGATCTCCGCCCCGGCGGAGTGGAGGAATCCACGGTCGCCGGTGGCCCGCGCGTACCTCCAGACGTTGAACGCGACGGCCGAGCCCACATGCCGCTGGAGCCGGGAGTGGTCGGCCAGCCAGCGCCCTGAGCGTGGGTTGAGGTGCAGCGCCTGCGTCTCCTCCCGACCGGAACTCGCGCTCTGCCATGGGTACATGGCTCCTCGCAGGCCCACGAGGCGGGCGGCCTCGCGTGCGGCCGGCAACCGGCGATGCCGGTACATGAGCAGCGCCCGGGCCACCTCGGGGAAGTGGAGGTCGAGGTAGGGCAGGACGAAGAGCTCGTCCCAGAAGACGTGCCCCCGGTACGCCTCGCCGTGCAGACCTCGCGCGGGGACGCCCACGTCGAGGTCCGCCGTGTGCGGGGAGAGCGTCTGCAGCAGGTGGAACACGTGCAGCCGCAGAATACGGCCCGCCTCTCCCGGCACGGACAACTCGCCCTGCTCCCAGACACGCTGCCAGGCCGCCTTGTGGGCGGAGAGGAGTCGGGAGAAGGAAGGAGCGCGAGCGATCGCGTCGGTGGCCGCCGAGAGCGCGTCGGCGGCGGGCCGGTCCATCGAGGTGCGCAGGGCCAAGGTCTTCACGACCCTCGCCGTGCGGCCGGCGCCGACGGGCATGCGGTACGTCTGTACGGTGCCGGTCCCGGTGGCCGTCTCCCGCGCGGGCCGCGCCGGGACGGTGACCGTGCGCACGGCCATGGCGACGCTGATGCCCGGGTCTGCGGTACGGCAGGAGATCCACGCGACGCCGCCGGGCTCGAACCCGGTCCGGTGGTCCGTGAGGTGACGCCCGTCGAGGTGCCGGTAGCGCTCCACCCCGAGGTTGGTGACCGCGCCGTCCAGGGCGGAGCGCACCTCGACGGCGCCGCTCCAGCCGTAGGCGCGGAACACGGTGCACTGGGCGGCCAGCCCGGGGTCTCCCATGTGCACGAAGCGGGTGTGGCTGACGCGCAGGCCCCGCCCGAGGGCGTCCTCGAAGAACAGGTGCCGGATGAGCACACCCGAGTGGAGGTCGAGACGGATGTCGCAGTGCCGCAGTTGCCCGTCGTCGGGAGTCAGCCACTCGCCGGCCGGCCCCTCGGCCGGCAGGCAGCGGTAGCGCAGAAGCGTCCAGTTCGGAAGGTTGACGAGATCCTCGTTGTCGACCCGTTCGCCGGCGACGACCGAGGTGAGCCGGTCGTAGCAGCCGGCCAGGTAGGTCCCGGGGTAGTGCGGGCCTCCGGCCGGGCACTCGGGAGCGGAGCCCCGGGTGGCGAACCGGCCGTTGCCGAGCGTGCAGAGCGCTTCGACCAGCGGCTCGCGCGCCGGGTCGTAGTGGTCGTACGCCCACGTCCAGGCAGTGGTCATCCGCGCTCCCCCCACACGCTCCGGACCAGCGAGGTGAGATCGGGAACCACCAGGTCGGCACCCTGATCTCGCAGAAGGGCGGCGGTGCGCCGCAGCGGGGTGCGGTCGACTCCGACGACCAGCCCGAAACCGCCGCGCCGAGCCGCCTCGACTCCGGCGAGTGCGTCCTCGACGACCGCGGTCTCCCGGGGGCGGGTGCCGAGGAGGCCCGCCGCACGGAGGAAGAGCGCGGGATCCGGCTTTCCGGCGAGGCCGAGCCGGGTGGCGTCCCCGCCGTCCACGATCACCGTGAGGAGACTGCCGAGCCCCGCGCCTTGTATCAGTGCCCGGGCGTGCCGGGAGGCGGAGACCGCGGCGCACGGCACTCCCGCCGTGCGGAGGTGCCCGAGAGCCGGCCGGACGTCGGCGAAGGCCGTGACGCCTTGCCGTCGGAGCAGCTCGACGAATGCCTGTTCCTTGCGTGCCGCGACGGCCCACACCGTGCCACAGCCGGGCAGGTCATCGGCCTCTCCCGGTGGGAGGTGAAGGCCGCGCGCGGCAAGGAAGGCGGCGGCGCCGTCGTACCGGGACCTGCCGTCGACGAAGCGGCGGTACTCGGCGTCCGCGTCGAAGGGCGGCTGGGTCCCGCTGCCGGGCGCCGGCCGTTCGAGGCAGGCGTCGAACGCGGTCTTCCACGCCTGCGCGTGCACGGCGGCCGTGTCGAGCAGAACGCCGTCGGTGTCGAGAACGACACCGGCCGGCCGCTGAGAACCCGGGCCCCGGCCGTTCATCAGGCCACCGGCGCGTCGGGGACGCTCACGGCCGTGTGCTGCGGGCCGCCCAGCGCGACCTTGATGGCACCGGTCTCGGCCGCTCCGGCGAAGACCTCGTACGCCTCCTCCATCTGTCCCAGCTCGAACCGGTGGGTGATCAGTTCTGCCGCCGGCAGCCGCCCGGCGGCCATCATGCGCAGCAGCATGGGAGTGGACGAGGTGTCGACCAGCCCGGTGGTGATGGTGACGTCCTTGATCCACAGGTCTTCGAGGTGGAGGACCGCCGGCTTGCCGTGCACTCCGATGTTGGCGACCCGGCCGCCCGGCCGGACCATCCGCGTACACATCTCGAACGCCTCCGGGACACCGACGGCCTCCATGACGACGTCGGCCCCGAGACCGTCGGTCAGATCCGCGACGAGCTGTTCGGGGCCTTCCTCCGCGTTCGCCGTGGCGTCCGCGCCCAGGGCACGGGCGGCGTCCAGTCGCGACTCGGCCAGGTCGACGGCGACGATCCGGCTCGGACTGTAGAAGCCGGCCGTGGTGATGGCGGCGAGACCGATGGGACCCGCGCCGACGACGACCACCGTGTCTGCGGGGCGCACGGCGCCGTTCAGAACCCCGACCTCGTAGGACGTGGGGAAGATGTCGGCCAGCAGGACCGCGTCGGTGCCCTCGATCGAGTCCGGCAACGGATGGACGGACAGGTCGGCGAAGGGCACGCGGACGTACTCGGCCTGTGTGCCGTCGACCGTGTGGCCGAGGATCCAGCCGCCTCCGCCGCGACACTGCCCGTAGCGGCCTTCACGGCAGAACCGGCACCTGCCGCAGGCGGAGATGCAGGAGACCAGGACGCGGTCTCCCGGTCGCACCGAGCGGACGTCGCCGCCGGTCTCGACCACGGTGCCCACCGCTTCGTGACCGAGGACCCGGCCGGACGTCACCTCCGGCACGTCCCCCTTCAGGATGTGCAGGTCCGTGCCGCAGATCGTGACGACGTCGACCCGCACGATCACGTCGGCGGGGTCCTCGATCCCCGGGTCGGGTACATCCCGCCAGGCGATGTCACCGGGCCCCTGGAAGACGAGCGCCATCATGGCGTCCACCCGCTTTCTCTCGTGCGTAGCCGCGGTCCCCGTCACCAGGCTCTGTGGAACCCTCAGCCCGCACATGAGCCGGTCGGCCCCCGAAACGGGGCCGCTCGGACCCTCCGGACGGGCCGGTCCGGGTGTCACGCTGGAGACCGGTCCGTTCCGAAGGAGGGCCGGCCATGACCGAGGCAGCCCCGAATGCCCCTCGCAGCACTCCGCGGCCCGCACTGCTCAGTTTCCTGGGCGGCGTGGGCACCGTCACCGGCAGCAAGTTCCTGGTCGAGAGCGACCATGCGCGGATCCTCCTCGACTGCGGTCTCTTCCAGGGTTTCGCGACCCTGCGGCGCCGCAACTGGGAGCGGTTCGCCCGCGACGCCGCGGACGTCGACGCCGTGGTCGTCACCCATGCCCACCTGGACCACTGCGGATATCTGCCGCGCCTGGTCCGGCAGGGCTTCCGGGGACCCATCCTCACGAGCGCCCACACCGCGAGGCTCGCCGCGATCGTGCTGCGCGACAGCGCCCGTCTCCAGATGGAGGCCGCCCGGCACGCCGACGAGCACGGCTGGTCCAAGCACCGCCCGGCCAAGCCGCTGTACGACGACTCCGATGTGGAGAAGACCCTGGCGTTCCTCGACCCGGTCCCGGTCGGCGAGGACGTGGAGATCATGGCCGGCACCCGGCTGACGCTGCACCACGGCGGGCACATCCTGGGTTCGGCCTGGGCCCGCCTGACGCTGGAGGACGGCCACACACTGGCCGTGTCCGGGGACCTGGGGCGGCCCGGGCACCCGCTGCTGCTGCCGCCCGAGCCGTTCTCCGGCGCCGACGCGCTGCTCATGGAGTCCACGTACGGCGACCGCCGCCACGACCAGGAGTCCGCCCGCTCGGGGTTCGCCGCCGTGATCGCCAGGACCCTCGCCCGGAGCGGCACCGTCGTCATCCCCGCCTTCGCGATCGACCGCACCGAGGTCGTCCTGCACGAGCTGACCCTGCTGCGCGAGACGGGTGTCCTGCCCCGGTCGGTCCCCGTGTACGTGGACAGCCCCATGGCCCTGGCCGCCCTGGACGTCTACCGGGACGCGGTACGCGAGCGCTCCCCCGAGCTGCGGCCGGAAGTCCTCGCCGAGGGAGCTGCCGCGCTGAGCCCGGAGCCGTTCCTCGCCGCGCGCACGGTCCAGGAGTCCATCGACATCAACGAGGTCGGCGGCCCCGCCGTCATCGTGTCGGCGGCCGGTATGGCGACCGGCGGTCGTGTCCTGCACCACCTGCGCCGGCTGCTCCCGGACCCGCGCAACGCGGTCGTCGTGGTCGGCTTCGCCGCGGCCGGCACCCGGGCGCGGGACCTGGTGGACGGTGCCAGGACGCTGAAGATGTTCGGCGAGTACGTGCCCGTACGGGCCGAGGTCGCCGACGTACCCCACTTCTCGGCCCACGCCGACGCCGACCAGATCCTCGACTGGCTGCGCGGCGCCCCTCCCCCGCACACCACCTACCTCGTCCACGGCGAACCGGCCGCGTCCGAGGCGTTGCGCGACCGCATCGACCACGAACTGGGCTGGGCCGCCGTCGTACCGCGCTCGGGTGAGGCCGTCCTGGTCCGGTGACGGCCCTCCCCACGGCCGTCGCGGCAGCGCCGGCACGCCCGACTGCTCGGATCGGGGCCGACTCCTCAGGTAAGGAGAGAGCGATGGCACCCCAGCCGTTCACCGTCGCCGACGTGATGACCAAGAAGGTCGTCGCCGTGCGGCCCGGCGCGCAGTTCAAGGAGATCGTCACCGCCATGGAGCGGTGGAAGGTGACCGCCGTGCCGGTCGTCGAGGGCGAGGGCCGTGTCGTCGGCGTGGTCTCCGAGGCCGATCTCCTGGTCAAGGAGGAGTTCCACGACCACCGCCCCGGGCTCGTGGAGCAGATGCGGCATCTCGATGCCACGGCCAAGGCGGGTTCCCGCAGGGCCGAGGATCTGATGACCTCGCCCGCCGTCACCGTCGCTCCCGACGCCTCCCTGTCCCGGGCCGCCCGCCTCATGGCCGCCCATCGCGTGAAGCGGCTGCCGGTCGTGGACGCGAGCGGCGTCGTCCAGGGGATCGTGAGCCGCTCCGACCTTCTCAAGGTCTTCCTCCGCCCGGACGAGGATCTCGCCACCGAAGTGCACCGCGATGTCGTCGAGCACCTGTTCCCGCTGTCTCATCCTCGGGTCGACGTCCGTGTCGACGCCGGAGTCGTCACGCTCTCCGGCGAGGTCCGCGACAGCGCGCTCATCCCGCTCGCGGCCCGCCTCGCCCGCTCCGTCGAGGGCGTGGTGGACGTACGGTGCGAGCTCACCGCCGAGGGCCGTACGTAGCCGGACTGCCACCGACCGGTACGAGGCCGGCCCGACCCGTGTCCGCGCGGTCAGTCGTCGTCGGACCCCGGAGCGCTCCCCCGGCGGAGCCGGCCGGACCACACGGGTTCGACCTTTTCCCACTCCCGTTCCCAGGCCCCGAGCCGACGGGATTCGGTCAGCCGCCGTACGAGGACGAGGGCGCCGACCCCGATCGCTCCGACGGAGACCGTGGCGACGCTCCCGCCCGAGAGCGAGGTCAGCGCGCGGTCGACGGCGCTGCCCGGAGGGCGGGCGGGGGTGCCGGCGTCATCCACCCAGATCGTCACCGTGCCGCCCCGGGGCGTCCCTGAAGGGACGTGGACGGTGCCGTACCGACGGATGTGGTCGGGCTGTTCCCAGACCGCGGGGGCGAGGGACCTCGGCGTCGCCCCGTACCGGGTGGCGACGGGCGGGTCCTTGGCCGGCCCGGTGGTGGTCGCCTGCACCTGGTGGCGGTGGGCGGCGATTTCACGGTCGGCCCTGGCTCCGGTGTTCCACAGGCTCGCGGTGGCCACGACGCCGCAGATCAGGGAGATCATCAGGACGAGGACCAGTGCGGCGCGCGCGCCGGGTCCCCACCGGGACGGCGTGGGTCGCGGGTCCGACCGCGTGTGGCGGTCCATGTCGCACCTCCGGGCGGAGTCGCTGCCGGACGGCCGCCGGCACCGTTCAGCGCATGGTGCCGAGTTCGGTTCCGATGTGGTGGGCCCACTCCCGGATCCGTTCCGGGTCGCGGAAGTCCCCGCCCTTGCCCTGGCGGACCAGGGACCGGCTGACGCGGCCCGGGGTCTCGGCGGTCACGGCACCTCCGAAGGTCATGTGCTCACGGGCACCGAGCTTCTTCATCCGTCTGGCGACCCCTCGTACCGGCGGAATGTCGTGCTGTTCCGCGGAACTGTCGAGGGGGCCGCTGCTGAAGAGCCAGAGCGGGCGACGCCTGAGCTGCTCGGCGTTGCGCCGTGCACACCGTCGCGCCTTGCCGGTCCAGTGCCCGGCGTAGAGGGCTCCGCCGAGGACGACTCCGTCGTAGCCGCTGACGTCGGTGACGGTGTCGGCGGGCAGGACGACGGCCTCGAAGCCGTCGTCCCGAAGCGTCCGGCCGATCTCGTCGGCGATCCCTCGGGTCGCGCCGTGCTTGCTGCCGTAGGCGACCAGGACTCGTCGGGGGTTCACGACGTGGCTCCTTCGGGCGGGGTGCCGCCTCGCTTCACCGGGATGGTGCGTGCGGCGCCTGTCTCCTGCCCGGGCATCGGGATGCGGATGGTGAGGATGCCGTCCGTGTACGACGCCTCGACGTCGTCGGCCGGGATCGTGCCCGGCAGACGTACGGTTCTGCGGAACGACCCGTAGCGGAACTCCGAGTGATCCTTGTCCTCCTCGCCCTCGCTGTGCTCCGCGCTCACGGTGATGAGGTTGTCGTCGACGGTGATGCTGATGTCGTTGTCCGGGTCCATTCCCGGGAGCTCGGCACGCAGTACGTACACACCGTCACCGCTGTTCACCTCCACCGGAATGGAGTGAGCGGCCGTCGCCGGCCGCCATCCCGGCAGCCCCGGAAACTCCCGGTTGAACCAGTCGTTGAAGTCGGGGAAGAGGCTGTGCCTGCGTTCCACCCTGCCACCGGTCATCGTTCTGCTCCTCGATTCGGGGGCCCGGGAGGCTCGCCTCGGACCCGATCCGGTACGGAGAGGCGGTGGGACCGGCTTACGGGCCCGGTCCGCCTCCGTACCTCCATCGTCTGCCCACGAGGTCACGTGGCGCAGCGTCCAAAGGGGCTGTCCGGCGGGGCCGAACGGGCCGCACCCGGACCGACCGGCCCATGGCGCCACGGCTTCGGCGCTGTCAGCGGCGGATCTCCCCGACGGAGTGCCCCGCCCGAGGCGTGGTGCCGGTCGTAGGCCCTGCCTGACAGGGGTGGAGTGGCCGAACCCTCCCGACGCGCCCCTGCCGTACACCCGCACCTCGGCCGAGCGGGCCGAGGTCCCGCGGGACGAGGGGGGACCACGTACGGAAGGACCACCCTGGGCCGCCTGAACCAGGCGTACCAGCGTCCGGGCGCGCCCGCCGCGGCGGACACGATCCCCGCCCCCCGCAGGCGGCGATCACTGTCGGGGAGGTCCTTGGCCGGCGGACCCGGACGGTGTGCCGGGCGCGCCCGGCACCCGAATGCGGCGGCCGGTCACCCGGCGCGGCGAGAGCGTCACCACGGTGTCCCGCCCGTCCCCGGCCCACGGCTCCGAGTGGACCGCTTCCCTGATCCTCCGTACCGAGGTCTCGTCCGACACCGTTCGTACCGGACCGACGAGGAGCACGCTCCAGCCCTGGCTGAAGGCTTCGTCCAGGCGGTCCTCCTCGAAGGCGACTTCCGTGCCGGACGCCGCGCCGCGAGCGAGGGACGAGTCGGCGGCCGTCATGAAGACGATCTCCCGGTCGACGACCTGGTAGTTCACGGGGATCACCATGAGCCCGTCCCGCCCTTCGAGGGCGACCCGGCCGACGCCGTAGCCGTCGAGCAGCTCCCAGCACTCGGCTTCGCCGATGTCCTCCAACTGTGCCCGGTACCCGGCGCGGCCTCCTCCGGGTGCGAGGTCCGCCGTCGACCCGGTGAGATCCCGGACGGTGGTCTCCAGGGCGTTCGCGAGCCTGACCAGGAATTCGATCCCCGGAGTGGACACCCGCTCCTCCACGTAGGCGAGGAACGCGGGGGTGGTTCCGGCCCGTTCGGCCACGTCCTCCCGGGACAGGCCGAGTTGTGCGCGCCTGGCCGCGACGCGGCGGCCCAGGTCGCTCGTGGCGTGTGGGGCATGACGGTCTTCGGCAGTGCTCATCACCGCTCTCCTTCCATCCGCTCCGGACGCCGCTGGGACACGACGGCGACCGGACAAGAGGCGTGGTGCAGGGCGCGGTGGGCGACCCTGCCGAGCTCCAGACCGACGAGCCCGTCCCGGCGCCGGGCCCCCACCACCAGCAGGTCGGCGGCGGCGGAGCGGTCGGTCAGCACCCGATGGGCGGGCCCCTCGACCGTGGTCCTGCGCAGGTGCACCCGGGGATACTCGGACGCCGCGTCCGCCAAAGCCTTGCCGAGCAGTCCGAAAGACCGCTCCGCCAAGTCGGCTCCTCCGTCCCCGCTCGGCAGCGGGTGGTCGACGGGTTCATGAGCGGCTCGTCGCCAAGCGTGGACGACGTCGAGTTCCGCATCCCGGACCGCCGCCTCACGGAAGGCGAACCGCACGGCCGACGAGTCCACGTCGTGAACTCCGACGCCGAGCAGGACGCGCCCGTGGCGGGCCTCCAGGGCGTGCCGGTCCCCTCTCACGACGACGACCGGGCCATGAGCCCTGGCGGCCACGACGAGTCCGACGGAACCCAGCAGAAGGTCGGCGAACTCGCCGCGCCCGCGGGACCCGACGACGAGGATCGCGCCGGTCCCTCCCTCTCTGAGGAGCGCGCCGGACGCGTCCTCGGCCAGGACGTCCGTGGTGAGGGGGAGGTCGGGTGCACGGCGCCGGGCGCGTTCGGCCGCGGTGCCGACGATGTTCTCGGCGAGGATCTGGCCCGACGGCCGGTCCGTGGCCCAGGCCGGCACGACTCCTTCGTACCGCTCCCACAGCGAAGCATGGACGATCCGCAGGGGGAGCCCGTGCCGTACGGCTTCGTCGACCGCCCAGTCCAGGGCCGTGAGACTGGCGTCGGACCCGTCGACTCCCACCACCAGGGGCGATTCCATCGTGCCCACCGCCTCTCCGGGGTCGCGTGGTGGCCTGCTGCCACGCTCGCACCGGGCCGAAGGACCCGGGTAGGGCCGGTCGGTCCCGGGCGCGGCCCGCACGGACCGGGTGACACGAAGGGAGGAGGGACTCCTCCCCACCTTCACGAAGACCTGCCACGGCCTTTCCGGGACCGACGCTCACGCCTTCCACCATGCGTCCCGATCGGCCGCTGGTCATGGGGCCGACCGTCCCGGAAGGGGACCGTTCGGCACTGCCGTGGTCGGGCCTCGCGCAGCAGGGTGAGACCTGGCGGGGACACCACGTCCTGTGAAGGAGGGCCGAGGATCGTGGAGGCGCTCGCCGGACTCAGCGGGACGGAACTCACCGAGGGCGACGTCCGGCCCTCGACGCCCGGGACGGCCGCGCCGCTCGCCCGGTGGGCGAGGCACACACGTCCGCGCGGGGAAGGAGAGGACCATGCGGCACCGGAGGATCGACGAGCTGATGACCCGTGAGGTGGTGAGCGTCCCCCGCGACGCGCCTTTCAAAGAGATCACCCGCACGCTCACGCGGCACCAGGTGACCGCTGTTCCCGTGGTGGACGGCGGAGGCCGGGTGATGGGAGTGGTGTCGGAAGGGGATCTGCTGCGCAAGTCCGCCGATCAGGCCGCCGCACCGGGTGATCCGCCGGCCGTCCCCGACCTGGCGGCGTGGGAGCGGGCGAAGGCCGAGGGGACGCGGGCCGAGGAGCTGATGTCCGCACCCGCCGTGTGCGCCCGCCCGGACTGGACCGTGGCGGAGGCCGCACGGCTCATGGAGGTCCAGGGGATCAAGCGTCTCGTCGTCGTCGACGACGAGGACCGGCTGGTGGGCATCGTGAGCCGCCGCGACCTCCTGGGCATCTTCCTCCGCCAGGACGACGACATCCGCCGGGAGATCGTCGAGGACGTGCTCGGTGACACTCTGCGTCTCGACCCGGCCTCGCTCACGGTCGACGTGCGTGACGGGCGGGTCAACCTCGCTGGGAGACTGCCGTTCCGCGGCATGATCCCGGCCGTCGAGCGCATGTGCGCGACCGTCGACGGAGTGGTCTCGGTCTCCTCGACCCGTCTCGCCTACGCCACCGACGACACCGAACGAGGAGGTGGACGGTCATGAGGCAGGGCATCGTGGTCGGTCTGGACGGCACGGAACAGGCGAACGCCGCCGCGCGGTGGGCGGCGGAGGAAGCGGTGCTGCGCGGCACCGGAGTCCACCTGGTGCACGTGCAGGAGGCGTCGCCGGATGCCCTGCTGCCATTCGTGTCGCGAGAGCCCGACGAGCCATGGGCCGAGGATCTGCTCGCCCGTACGGCCGCAGGGCTGCGCGAACGTCATCCGGACCTGTCGGTGACCACCCGGCTGATGCCGTCGGAGCCCGTGCCGAGCCTTGTCGCCGCGGCCGACGAGGGCGACCTGCTCGTCCTCGGCTCGCGCGCCCTGGGCGGCACGGCCGGATATCTGGTCGGCTCGGTCGGCATGACGGTCGCCGGTCTCGTCGACCGGCCCGTCGTCCTCGTACGCGCCCTCGACCTGTCACCCGCGCAGGGCCCCGTCGTGGTCGGCGTCGACCTGCGGCAACCCGTGGACACCGTGCTGGCATTCGCCTTCGAGGAGGCGGCACGGCGGCACGCCCGGTTGCAGGTCGTCCACGCGCAGCAGCTGCCTGTGTACGCGACGCTCGGCCCTTCCATGGTCCCGGACATCCGGCCCACCGTCGCCCCCGAGATCCGGCGTTCGCTCGACGATCTCCTCGAACCCTGGCGAGCGCAGTTCCCCGACCTGGCGGCTACGGGGCGCGTGGCGATCGGGTCGGCCGGCCAGGAGCTGGTGAACTCCGCCGAGGACGCGGCTCTTGTGGTCGTCGGGCGACGGACCCGGGAGTCGACGCTGGGCACCCGCATCGGCAGCGTGGCCCACGCGGTACTGCACCACAGCCGCTCGCCGGTCGCCCTCGTCCCCCACGGCTGACCCCGGAGCCGATCAGTCGTCGGACACTCTGCGGAGTCTCGACTTCAGGATGCCGCTTCATCCGACTCGGAAGACCTGAGGTCTCGGGCACGTCGCAGAAAGTGCCGCACGAGCAGCACCACCCAGCCCGCCAGCATCAGCGTCGCGGCGACCCTCACGCAGGGCGCCGTGCCGCTACTGGCCGCCGTCCACCCGAAGAACAGGATGCTCAAACACATCCAAGCCGGGCCATCAAGGAAATCGCCCCTCGGGCTGCGTGACATCCCACCCTCCTCCGGCCCGGTACCACGGCCTGTTCGCCCCGGCAGAAAGAGTATGGCGGCGGATCGAGCGATCGCGGACGGCTCGGGCGGTGACAGCTCGACGCGTCCTCTTCTAGGCGTCCCCGCCGTCCCCGTCATGGACGCCGTCCTCGTCGTGCCGCGACGGGAGTCGCAGAGCGAAGCGGGTGCGGCCGGGGCGGCTGGTGACCGTTGCGCGTCCGTCATGGGCGCGGATCACGGCGTCCACGATGGCGAGGCCCAGGCCGGTCGAGCCGGTCGCGCGGGAGCGCGAGGAGTCGCCTCTGGTGAACCGGTCGAAGACGCCGGGCAGCAGCTCGGCCGGGATGCCCGGGCCATCGTCCGTGACGGTGAGGACGACCCCCTCCGCGTCGGCGGTGAGGCCGACGGTGACTCGGGTACCGGCCGGTGTGTGCCCGCCAGCGTTCGCGAGGAGGTTGCCGAGGACCTGGTGGAGGCGGTCACCGTCGCCGGTGACATGGACGGGCTCCTCGGGAAGGTCCAGTTCCCACAGGTGTCCGCGGTGCCGGGCGGTCGCGTCCGCCACGGTGTCGAGAACCACCCGGGTCAGGTCGACGTCGTCCCTGCGCAGGCTGCGCCCCGCGTCCAGTCGGGCCAGCAGCAGCAGTTCGTCCACCAGGAGGCTCATGCGGCGGGACTCGGCGTCGATCCGTTCGAGCGCGTGCCGGACATCGTCGGGCAGGGTGTCGCCGTGGCTGCGCAGTACGAGTTCGGCGCGGGCCCGTACCGTCGCCACGGGAGTGCGCAGTTCGTGTCCGGCGTCGGCGGCGAAGGTGCGCAGCCGTTCCTCGACCACATGGCGGCGTTCCAGGGCGTCGCCGACATGGCCGAGCATCCGGTTGAACGCACCGGTGAGCCGGCCCGCCTCCGATTCCGGCCGGGTGCCGGGCAGCGGCGGCGGCATGGCGACCTGCCCCGTGGCGAGCGGAAGCCGGGTCACCTCGTCCGCGGTCGCGGCCAGTCGTTCGAGGGGTCGCAGGGAGAACCGGGTCCAGGCCGCGGTGGCCACCCCGGTCGCGGTGAGGACGATCGCGAACACGACCGTCTCCACGGCCGCGAGACGCTCCACCGTCTCCTCGACGGGATGCAGGGGCAGCCCCGACAGCAGGACATCGCCGTCGTCGCCGCTCCAGGCGGCGACACGGTACCTCCCGAGGGACGTGAGGTGCAGGGTGCGGGGCCGGGCGTCCGCGGGCACGGCGGCGAGGGCCCGCGCGTCGTCGACGGTCAGCGGCACCCTGACGTCGCTGGTTCCGCGTACCACAGCGGTCTGGGCGATCCGGCCCCGCAGCAGGCGGACCCCGAGCGTCCCGTCGGCCTGCCCCCGGGTGTCTCCCCCGCCGTCGGCATCGGGCCGGTCCTCGTGTTCGAGGCTGACGGCGAAGCGACCGCCGCCCGCCACGATCTGCTGGTCGAGGCGGCTGACCAGGAAGCTGCGCAGGGCGAGTACGGTGACCAGGCCGACGACGAGGCACGCGAGGGCGAGAAGCACGACGAGCCCGGTGGTCAGCCGGGCGCGGAGAGAGTGCGGCAGGCGGGGTCGGAACCGCCGCCGGCGGACGCGTGACGGGCGCCGCGCAGTCATCGGCGCTCGGGGCGCAGGACGTAGCCGACGCCGCGCACGGTGTGGATGAGCGGCGGGCGGCCGGCGTCGATCTTCTTGCGGAGATAGCTGATGTAGAGCTCGACGACATGGGCGCGGCCACCGAAGTCGTACCGCCAGACGTGGTCCAGGATCTGCTGCTTGGACAGCACGCGGTGCGGATTGCGCAGCAGGTAGCGCAGCAGCTCGAACTCGGTGCGGGACAGGTCGACGGGAACGCCGCCGCGGGCGACCTCGTAGCCCTCCTCGTCCATGACGAGGTCGGCGAGGACCAGACGCGGTCCACCGCCCTGGGTGACCTCCGCGAGCCCGGCCCGGCGCAGCAGCCCCCGGAGCCTGGCCAGCACCTCCTCGAGGCTGAACGGCTTGGTGACGTAGTCGTCGGCGCCCGCGGTGATCCCGGCGATCCGGTCCTCGACGGCGTCGCGCGCGGTGAGGAAGAGGACGCACAGCGCGGGACGCGCCGCGCGCAGCCGGGCCAGCACGTGCGGGCCGTCGTGGTCCGGCAGCATCCAGTCGAGAACCACCGCGTCCGGGCCGAAGGTCTCGGCGACGGCGGTCGCCTCGGCGGCTGTTCCCGCGGTGCGCACCTCCCAGCCTTCGCTGCGCAGGGCAGCGGCCAGGACCTCGGTGAGGTCCTGCTCGTCGTCGACGACCAGCACCCGGGGCCGGGTGCCGTCGGGGCGGCGCACCTCGGTGCGTGGCGATGGGTTCATGGTCCTTCCAGGATGCCGGACGACGCTCGGCCGCAGATCCGCCCCTTCCTCTGAGTTTCCTCTGAACACGTCATCGCCGCCCGACCGGGCGCCGTCCCGGACCCGCCCGCGTCCGGGGCCGGGGGCAGCACGGTCCGGGGCGGTCGGGCCGCTCGGCGCGGCCGTCCGGGCCCGGCGGGCCGCTCCGCGCGGCGCCCGGCTCAGAGGCTTCTCACAGGATCACGGACCACAGTGGACGCCGCCCCGGCGTCGTGCCGGGTCACGGGACCGAAGGCGAGGGAACGGATGAGCACGGAAGTCGCACGGACGGTGCGGCCGGGCGGCCGACGTCGTGCCGGCCGGGCCTCCGCCCGGTCCGCGACCGTCATGGTGATCGCCGTCCAGGCGGCGATCTGGGCCGGGGCCACGGCGGTGCTCGCCCTGTGGTGGGTGGACACGGCCTCGGTGGTGGGGCCCGCCGGCTGGTTGACCGGGGCGGGCCGGATCACCGGCCTGCTCGCGGGATACGCCTGCGCGGTGCTGGTCGTCCTCATGGCGCGGGTGCCGCTCCTGGACCGCACGGTGGGAACGGACCGGATGGCGCGCTGGCACGCGGCGGCGGGCCGCTACACCATCGGGCTGACACTGGCCCACGCGGTGCTGATCGTCGAAGGCTACGCACTCGTCGGCCGGACGGATCCGGTCACCGAGAGTGTCCGGGTGGTCCTGCACTACCCGGACATGCTCAAGGCGACGGCCGCGCTGTTGCTCCTGCTGCTCACTGCGGTGGTCTCGGCGCGCGCCGCACGCCGCCGGCTGAGCCACGAGACATGGTTCTACCTGCACCTCGTCACGTACGCGGCGGTCTTCCTCGCCTTCGGCCATCAGCTCACGAACGGTGCGGAATTCGACCGTCCGGCCGTACGGGTCGGCTGGTACGTGCTGTACGCGGGAGCCGCCGCGCTGGTCGTCCGGTACCGGCTGCTCGCGCCGGTGCTGCTGGCACGGCGCCACCGGCTGCGGGTGTCCGAGGTCCGCCGGGAGGCCCCGGACGTGGTGTCCGTCGTCGTCACCGGCGAGCGACTCGACGAACTCACCGTCCGCCCCGGCCAGTTCCTCCGCTGGCGGTTCCTGGCACCGGGGCTGTGGTGGACCGCGTCGCCGTACTCGGTGTCCGCCGTCCCGGACGGACGCAGCCTGCGTATCACCGTGAAGGCGCTGGGCGGCCACAGCGCGGCACTCGCCAGGGTCCGACCGGGCACCCTGGTATCGGCCGAAGGCCCGTACGGGGCCCTCACTCCGGACCGCGCGGCGGGACGGCCCGCTCTGCTGCTCGCGGCCGGGGTGGGCATCACCCCGCTGCGGGTGCTGTTCGAGACGCTGCCGGGGGATCCGGTGCTGATCCACTGGGCACGGCGGCCCGAGGACCTGGTGCTCCGACACGAGATCGACGCGATCGCCGTACGGCGGAACGCACGCGCCCTCTACTCCGTCGGTCATCCGGCGGGCTACCGCCTGCCGTTGGACGCCGCCACGCTGCGCGGCCTGGTCCCGGACGTCGCGGGGCGGGTCTGCTACCTGTGCGGACCACCCGGCTGGGCCGCGGCGGCGGAGGCGGCGCTGCGCGAGGCGGGGGTGCCCGCCCGCCGGATCCACCAGGAGTCGTTCACGTGGTGAACCCGCCGGATCGACCGAGACACCTGCCCGCCCACCGATCCTGAGAAGGCCCCATGCGCCGTCTTCTGCTCTCCGTCGCGGTCACCGTGGCCGGAATCTGCTCGCTGCTCGCCCTGAAGCCGCATCAACCGGCCGCCGTCGCGGGCCCGCCCCCGCCCGGTTCCGCCGGCACGACACCGGGAGGCCCGGCGTCCGGCACGTACACCGGGGACGTCGTCGACACCCGGTACGGGCCGGTGCAGGTGCGCGTCACGATCTCGGGCGGACGGCTCACCGACGTCAATGCGGTCAGGACCCCGTCGGAGAACGAACGCGACCGGGAGATAGCCGGCTACGCGGTGCCCACGCTCACCGGCGAAGCCCTGACCGCGCAGAGCGCGCACATCGACACGGTGTCGGGTGCCACGTACACCAGCGAGGGCTACATCCAGTCACTGCAGAGCGCACTGGACCAGGCCCATGGCTGACCGGACCGAGGCCGGGGCGGCCCCCTGGCGGCACGCCGAACCGGTGATGGGCACCGTGGTCTCCTTCACCCTGCGTCACCCCCGGACGCCCGAGGTGCGGACCGCGCTGGGCGAGGCCGTGGCACTGCTGCACGAGGTCGACCGGGAGTTCTCCCCGTTCCTGCCCGACAGCGCCGTGAGCCGCCTGCGACGTGGCGAGTCGGGCCGAGCCGACACCACTCCCGCCGTACGGCACGTGCTGGAACTGTGCGACCTCGCGCACAGCCGCACCCGGGGCGCCTTCGACGCCTGGGCGGACGGCCGGCCCGATCCGTGCGGTCTGGTGAAGGGCTGGGCCGCCGAGCGGGCCTGGCGGGTGCTGCGGAAGGCGGGCGCCACCGACACGTGTGTGAACGCGGGCGGTGACGTACGGGTCGGTGGCGCACCGGGACCCGCGGGCGTCTGGCGTACCGGGATCGCCGACCCCCGGCGGCCGGGGCGGCTGCTCGCGGTGGTGAGCGGACGAGACCTCGCGGTCGCCACCTCCGGCACCACGGAGCGGGGCGCGCACATCATCGACCCGCGCACACGGGCACCGGCCACGGGGCTGCTGTCGGCGACCGTGACGGGCCCGGAACTGTTGTGGGCCGATGTCTACGCGACGGCGGCGATGGTCCTGGGCGCGCGCGAGGCGCATCGGTGGATCACCACTCTGCCGGGGTACGCACTGCTCACGGTGGCGGCAGACGGCGAGGCGCGGGCGTCCGGGAACTTCCCGTTCCTCGCTGCATCCGGGTAGGGACCGGAGCCGCCGCCGAGAATCAGTACCCCTCCGGGGTGGCTCATCCCGACGGCGCGTCCGTCCGGGGTGACCGCGGTGCGGCATACGCCCTCCCTGATCGCCGGCCCGCCCCACCCTTTCGATGCTGATTCCGCCTCTTCGTCTGCGCTGAAGGCCTGAGTGAGGCGCGGGACGGCGGAGGCCGGTTCTACCCCGTGAGCGAGCGGGCGGGACCACTGCCCGGCGAGGGCAGTCCTGAGGAAGCCCTCCGCCGGGTCCGCGCCGATGTCGCCGCCTTCACCGGGGCGCCGCCCGACGACGACTGCACCCTGCTCCTGGTGGAATTCACCCCGGGGACCGCCCGGCGAGGTGAGGCCGGGCATGGGGCAGCAGCCCTACTGCCGGTCCGATCGCCGACATCGCGAGCGCCGGGATCGGCGCGGGCGGCGCGGGCGCGCGGGCGCGCGGGCGCGCGGGCGCGCGGGCGCGCGGGCGCGCGGGCGCGCGGGCGCGCGGGCGCGCGGGCGCGCGGGCGCGCGGGCGGCCTTCCCCTCTGGTAGCGCCACCGCGTGGTGCGCACCGATCCCGCACCCGCCCCCGTCGCACGTCCACCACCCCCGCATCGGTCGTGACACCGGTCGCCCTCCCCGGCGCCGTCGAAAAACATGAGGCTTGCTCACTTTCCATTGACAGGGTGCACCCGGTGACCCGAAAGTGCCGTGAGCAACTGCACGCAGCCGATCGAAGCGAGTCCTCATGACAGCGCCCGTACCCGAGTTCCCGGCCGGTTTCCTCTGGGGAGTCTCCGCCTCCGCCTTCCAGATCGAAGGCTCGCTCACGGCCGACGGCCGCGGGCCGTCCAGCTGGGACGCCTTCACCGGGGAAGAGGGGCGCGTCAAGGACGGCTCGCGCGCGGACGTGGCCACCGACCATTACCGGCGCTACCGCGAGGATGTCGCGCTGATGGCCGAACTCGGCGTCGGCGCCTACCGGTTCTCGGTCTCCTGGTCCCGCGTCCTGCCCGAAGGGCACGGCCGCGTCAACGACAAGGGGCTGGACTTCTACGACCGGCTCGTCGACGAACTGTGCGCCTCGGGGATCGCCCCGGTGCCCACGCTCTTCCACTGGGACACCCCGCTCGCCCTGGAGAAGGACGGCGGCTGGCTCAACCGGGACACCGCCGAGCGTTTCGCGGCGTACGCCTCGGTGGTCGCGGAGCGGCTCGCCGACCGCGTACCCCGATGGATCACCATCAACGAACCCGCCGAGGTCACCCTCCTCGGCTACGGCCTCGGCGAGCACGCCCCCGGCCGGCGCCTGGTCTTCGACGCCCTGCCCGTGGCCCACCACCAACTCCTCGCCCACGGGCTGGGCGTGCAGGCACTGCGCGCCGCGGGCGCCCGCGAGATCGGGATCGCCGCCTCCCACAGCCCCATCTGGACCGCGGGCGACAGCGACGACGACCGGGCTGCCGCCGAGCTGTACGACACCCTCACCAACCGTCTCTTCGCCGACCCCATCCTGACCGGCAGCTACCCGGCGGGCCTTGGCTCGCTCCTCCCCGGCCCGGTCGCGGAGGACCTCAAGACGATCTCGGAACCCCTCGACTGGTACGGGATCAACTACTACAACCCGATGCTCGTCGGCGCCCCGCAGCCGGCCGCCGCCGCAGCCACGGAGGCGTCCGCCGGCTCCTCGTTCGGCGGCATCGAGATCCCGCCGGACCTCCCCTTCAGCATCGGGCAGATCGAAGGACGCGAACTCACCGACTTCGGCTGGCCGGTGGTCCCGGACGGGCTGCGCGAACTCCTCGGGATCATGCGGGAGCGCTACGGCGACCGGCTGCCGCCGCTCTACATCACCGAGAACGGCTGCTCGTACGGTGACGGGCCGGACCCCGGGACGGGGCGGATCGACGACGCCCGCCGGGTCGCGTACCACGACGGCCATGTGCGCGCGCTGCACGAGGCGATGGCCGAGGGCGCCGACGTCCGCGGCTACTTCATCTGGTCGATCCTCGACAACTTCGAGTGGGCGGAGGGGTACCGGCAGCGCTTCGGGCTCGTCCACGTCGACTACGAGACGCTGGCACGGACGCCCAAGGAGTCGTTCGCCTGGTACCGCGACCTGATCAAGAGCGGCAGGTGACCGCCGAGGGGACGACGGCGGAGGGAACCGCCGCCGGCCCGGCCCCCGAGCCCGGCACCCCGGCCGGTGGGCGGTGGGTGGGCGCGCTCTCCCTCGCCAACCTCGGGGTCTGGGTCGGCTGGTTCGGCCCGCTGCAACTGCTCCTGGCGCGCCAGGCCGAGCACCTCACGCCCGACCACAAGGCGTCGACCCTCGCCCTGGTGACGGGAGTCGGAGCGGCGGTGTCAATGGTCGCCAACCCCGTCTTCGGCGCGCTCTCCGACCGGACGACGGCGTCCGTGGGACGGCGGATCCCCTGGGTGGTCGGCGGAGTGGTGGGAGGTGCGGCCGGACTGGTCGTCCTCGCCGCGGCGCAGAGCGTCATGACGGTGATCGCGGGCTGGTGCCTCGTTCAGCTCGCTCTCAACGCGGCCTTCGCCGCGCTCACCGCTGCCGTCCCCGACCAGGTGCCGCAGCGGCAGCGCGGTCTGGTCGGCGGCTGGCTCGGCGTCTCCCAGGTCGTCGGCATCCTGGTGGGGACGGCGCTGGCCACGGTCGCGGGCGGGGTGGTCGGCGGGTATCTGGCGTGCGCGGTCTTCACTGTGCTCGCGGCCGTTCCGTACGCCGTGATGCGGCGCGACACCCCGCTCGCCCCGGCCACCCGGCCGGCCTTCCGATGGCGGACGTTCCTCGGCGGCTTCTGGATCGATCCGCGCCGCCACGCCGACTTCGGGTGGGCCTGGCTCACCCGGTTCCTGATGAACCTGTCGTACTCCATCAGCACGATGTACCTGCTCTACTACCTGACCGACGCCGTGCGCTACGACGGCGACGCGGACAACGGCGTACTGATCCTCACGGCGCTCAACGCGCTCACGCTGCTCTCCACGGTGGTGATCAGCGGCATCCGGTCGGACCGCAGTGGCCGACGGAAGTCCTATGTGATCTGGTCCGGCCTGGTCATCTCCGCGGCCACCCTGCTGCTCGCGGTCTGGCAGACCTGGACGGGCGCCGTCGTCGCCTCGCTCGTGCTCGGCCTCGGATTCGGGGTGTACACGGCCGTGGACTTCGCCCTGCTCACGGACGTACTGCCGACGGCGGAGGACCGGGGCAAGGACCTGGGCGTCATCAACATCGCCAACGCGCTCCCGCAGGTCCTCGCCCCCGTGATCGCGGCCCCGGTCGTCACCCATTTCGGCGGCTACACGGCCCTGTACACCTTCGCGGGCGCCCTGGCTCTCGCGGGGTCGGTCCTGGTACGGCGCATCCGGTCGGTGCTCTGAGGCGCGTTCCGGCCGGGCCGTTCGCGGTGCGGGACGACGCGGCCGGTGTGGACGCAGGCGCCGCCGTCCGGCTGGGCGGCGGCGCCTGTCGTCACCGTTGCGCGCGGCGGCGGGCGATGAGCAGGCCGAGGACGATGCCCACGAGGAGGGTGACGGTGAGGACGATCCAGAGTGGCAGCGTGACCGTCGGGACCCACAGCCTCAGGGTGACCGAACCGGTATTGACCGCGATGAACCAGATGGCCAGGGCGGCGAGGACCACGAAGCCGATGGTGCGCACCCGCATGTCCCGCCCCTTGACCGTCAGGGTCGACGGTTCGTGCGACTTCTTTGCGGTGTTCTGGGACATAGATTCCATTATCGGCCGATATCGCCGCCTGGTCGACCGCGCCGCCCCTGCGAGCGGGCCACATTCCTGCTTCACGCGACGTGAGCCCGCGTCTCCACCGGCTCCCGAGAGAGCCCTGCGCCTCCACCGGACTCCGGAGGAGAGTCCTGCAACCCTCCGGACCCCGACGGCGTCCGGCCGAACTCCCTCCGACTGCGACGGTCGCCATGCCCAGACTCCTGATCGTGGAGGACGACGCGGCGTCAGCCCTGGCGCTGCGGGAACTCCTCGTGGGGCGGGGGTACAAGGTCGCGCGTGCCACCGACGGCAGGGAGGGCCTCCGGCTGCTCTTCGAGGAGAAGCCGGCCCTCATGGTGCTGGACGTCATGCTGCCCGAGCTGGACGGCTGGGCGGTGCTCGCGCGGGCCCGGGACTTGAGCGACGTGCCCGTCCTGATGCTCTCCGCGCGTGACGACGTCGGGGACCGTGTCCGTGGACTGCGCGCGGGCGCCGACGACTACCTGGTGAAGCCCTTCGACGGCGAGGAGCTGCTGGCGCGCGTGGAGGCGCTGCTGCGCCGCTCGGGATCCGGAAGCCGCAACCGGGGCGGCGAAGAGGCGGGCGAGCATCTGCGGCTCCTGCCCGACCGGCGGACCGCCCTGTGGCACGGCGGTCAGATCCGGCTGAGCGACATCGAGTACCGGCTCCTCCGGCTCCTGGTCCGCAACCGGGGGCGGGTGGTCACCACCGAGCAGTTGCTCGACCGGGTGTGGGACGACACGAGGGCGATCGGTCGCGACCGGGTGAAGTTCGCCGTGCTGCGGCTGCGGCGCAAGCTGCGCAAGGAGGCGGGGCCGGGCGTGAAGGGGCCGATCGAGGCGGTACGAGGCGTGGGGTACCGGTTCGTGGCCCCCGAGGAGGACGAAGGCCCCGCGCTGTAGGACCGAACGGCTTGAGGCGAAGGCCACGACCGCGGTCCTGGGCGCATGAGCAACCGAGGGCCAACCGAGCCGGACGGTTCTGACAACCGCCGCCATCGAGGCTCGTCGCATGAACACGCTTCCCGTCCACAGCATCGCCGATGGTCGCGCTCCTCGGACCATGCCATGTCCGTACTCACCGGGGCAACCGACGTGCGGGGGCCGCGCGTTCGAGGTCATCGACCTCCCCCAGCCCGACCCCGACCTGATCACCGGCCACACCGACGACTTCCTGTCCACCTACGCCAACTTCTACGTCGGCAACGACGCGGTGTACATGCCCAAGTTCGGCGACCGGAAGGCCGACGACCGCGCCCGGGGCATCCTGCGGGAGCAGTTCCCCCGGCGGGAGGTCGTGCAGCTGAACATCGACACCGTCGCCACCGGAGGCGGCGGGATCCACTGCGCCACGCACGACCAGCCCGGGAAGCCGGTCGAGCAGCCGCGAGCGGGAGGGCCGCGCGGGGAGTCGGGCAACTTTTCTGGGGCTGTGGGCATTAATTCCGGCCAGAAGGCTTCCAGAACAATGCGACATGTGAAATTTTACAGGTCGCTCGTCAACTGCCCGTGTCCCAGCACGTGGCCACAGCGGCCTCGGAGGCCCCCACAGATGCATCCCTTCCGCATATCGAAGAACCGCGCGCGAAGACTCCCCGCGCTCGGCGCAGCCGTCTTCATCACGCTCGGCCTGTTCGCACCGCAGAGCCAGGCCGCCCCCGTGGGCGACCCGACTCCGGCCACCGCGCACGCGGGTGGCGCGGCGCCGCGGGCGATCCCGGTTCCCAAGTCGCCCCATGCGATCAGCAAGAACCCCCGCTTCCGGCTCTCCTCGCAGGACCGCGCCGAGGAGTCCGGTCCGGCGCCCGCGCCCGCCCTCAAGGCGAGCAAGTCGTCGCTGACCGCCACGGCGAACGCGTGCCCCGACCTCTCCGGCGTCATCAACGCCACCGGCAGCGCGCTGGTCCAGCAGCTCAAGGCCCTCCCCCGCATCGACTGCACCTACCCGCTGTTCAACCTCACCGGGGAGAACGCGCGGAAGGCCTTCCGCGAAGACCAGATGGTGACCGTCGCCAACGCGCTGCGCGACGGCTCGGCCTCCTACGCGGGCGACAACAGCACCTCCATCGGGCAGTTGGTGCTGTTCCTGCGCGCCGGCTACTACGTGCAGGACAACAACGCGGCCGTCGTCGGCGACTACGGCACGGCCCTCGAGGGTGCGGCGCGCGGCGCTCTGGACGCCTACTTCGCCTCGCCGCGCAGCAAGGACGTCACGGACGCCAACGGCGAGATCCTCAACGAGGTCGTCACGCTGATCGACAGCACCCACGAGGCGGGCCGGTACGCCGGCTTCGTGAAGTGGATGCTGGGCAGCTACAACGGCACCTGGCCGGGTCAGATGAACCTCTCGATGCAGCACGTCGAGTGGGTCGTCGAGAACGGCTTCAAGGCCAAGAACGACGGCCGCGGCTGGCGGGCCGCCCTCAAGGCCGACCCCGCCTTCCTCGACACCTGGGCCGGCTTCATCACCCGCAACGAGGACCAGCTCAACCGTCTCGACGTCGTCAGCAACGTCGGCCGGTACCTCGGCTACGCCCTCGACGTCCCCGAGCTCAAGGACCGGGTCCGGCCGCTGCTCAAGGACCTGATCAACCGGTACCCGAACGTCGGCCCCACGGCGCCGATCACGATGAACCTGGGCTGGTACACGCGCCAGTACGACAAGGGCAACTGCGCGGCCTACGCGATCTGCGACCTGGGCGAGCGGGTGCTCCCCGTGGTCCTGCCGATCCAGCACACCTGCACCCCGGGCCTCAAGATCCGCGCCCAGGACATGTCCCCCGGCCAGCTGGCGAGCACCTGTACCAGCCTGATCAACCAGGACGCCTACTTCCACCGGATCATCGGCGACAAGGGCGCGATCCCCGGTGACGTGAACACCAACCTGGAGGTCGTCGCCTTCGACGACTACACCCAGTACGCGCTGTACGCCTGGGCCATCTACAACATCGACGTCGACAACGGCGGCATGTACGAGGAGGGCAACCCGGCCGTCCCCGGCAACCAGGCCCGCTTCATCGCCCACGAGGCCAGCTGGATCCGCCCGGAGTTCCAGATCTGGAACCTCAACCACGAGTACACCCACTTCCTCGACGGCCGCTTCAACATGTACGGCGACTTCGAGGCGGGCATGACCACGCCGACCATCTGGTGGGTCGAGGGCATCGCCGAGAACATCTCGTACGGCTACCGCAACGAGCGCAACGCCGACGCGATAGCCGAGGCCGGCAAGCAGACGTACAAGCTCAGCGAGCTCTTCGACACCGTCTACGGCCAGGACGAGGACCCCGAGGTCAGCTCGAACCGGGTCTACCGCTGGGGCTGGCTCGCGGTCCGCTACATGCTCCAGAAGCACCCCGCCGACGTGCAGACCGTCCTCGGCAAGTACCGCGCCGGTGACTGGACCGGGGCCCGTACCGTTCTGAAGCAGACCATCGGCACCCAGTACGACGCGGACTTCGCGACCTGGCTGACCACCGACTGCGCGACGAACGACTGCGGTCCCCTGCCGGAGGCCACCACGGTGGCCGCCGCTCCGCTCTGCACCATCAGCGACCCCCGCCAGTTCGACCAGAACTGCCGCCGGGACAACCTCGCCGCCGCCACCGGCAACTACAGCTACCACTTCATGTACCTGCCGGCCGGCGTCAAGCAGCTGACGATCACCAGCACCGGCGGCACCGGCAACGCCGACCTCTACTACGGCGGCGGCAGCTGGGCCACCACCACCGGCTACCAGGCGAAGTCCACCAACGCCGGCAACGGCGAGACCCTGACGATCGACAACCCGCCGTCCGGCTGGGTCTACTTCAGCCTCGCCGCCGCTCAGGGCTTCAGCGGGGTGAGCCTCTCCACGCAGACCAAGTGAACCGGTTCGCCGGTGCCCCTCGGGGCACCGGCGAACGTTCCGTTTCCCCCTGACTCCACCACCTGACCGACTCCCGACCTTGAACACAAATTTCCCACATTCCCTCTTCAAGTCCCGCCCCGATGCTCTAGATTGACCGTGCTTCAGCTGTTCGGACACAAGGCGACCAATAAGGATCCAAAGGTCCGGCATCACGGAAGGCCGTCAGTCGCGGCCCCGGCGCCGGACGTGGGGAAGATCGGTTCCGGGAGCCCCGTAAGGGGCCTCGGGTGCGGGGAGCACCCGAGGTCTCGAAGGGTTCCCGGTCGCGCACGTGGAGACGCCGGCAGGGCACGCGAGTCCGCCGCCGGCGTCCGTCGTTCACGAAACACCGCAATGACCGGCAGTCGTGCGCCGGGGGGTGGGGACCTCCGGTGAGGAAACAGTGCGAGGCGAACACGTCGTACCACTGGGGACCTGGGGGGTTCTGTGCGGCAAGGGGGATTAGCGAGCCCTTTTCCGTCGGCGCGCGAGCGTCTGGCGGACGGGGCGATCGACCAGCCCACGATCGAGTGGGAACAGCGGTACCGCCGTACCGTGATGATGAGCGACACCGTGGCCACCGCCTTCGTGGTGGCGGCGATCGGTGACTTCTTCGGGGCCCGGGACGCGGCCAACTGGCACGAGAAGTGGGAAATCCTCGCCTGCTGCACCGAGTTGCTGGTGCTGGCGGCGCTCGCGGTGAGCCGGTCATGGGCTCCGGCCGTGCTCGGCCAGGGTGCCGAGGAGTTCCGCCGGCTCGGACGCTCGCTGTTCGCGGCGACCGTCGTGCTCGCCCTCGGCGGGATCGCTCTGACCTCGCGCAACATCAAACTCTGGATATTCGTCGCGATCCCCGCGATCGCGCTGGTCACCATGACCGCGCGGTATCTGCTGCGGCTCTGGCTGCACAGACAGCGGAAGGAAGGGCGGTGTCTGCGCCCGGTGCTCGCCGCCGGGAGCCCGTCCACCGTGAGCGACCTGATCACCCGGACCCGTAGCTTCCCGCATCTCGGCTGGCGGGTCGAAGGGGTGTGCACGACGGACGGGCTCGGGCCCGACGGAGACCAGGTGGACGGGGTTCCGGTGGTCGGCCGGCTGGCGGACGTCGCCAACCACGTCCGCCGCGACGGCTACCGCGTCGTCGCGGTCACCCCGGACCCGCACTGGTCACCCGACCGGCTGCGGCGACTGGCCTGGAACCTCGAGGGCAGTGACGCCGAGATGGTCGTGGCGCCCGTCCTGATGGAGGTGGCCGGCCCGCGGCTGCACATCGACGCGGTGCTCGGGATACCGCTGCTGCGGCTCAGCATGCCGACGTTCACCGGGGGCCGCCGGGCGGTCAAGGGAGTCGTCGACCGGGCGGGCGCGGCGATCCTGCTGATGCTGTTCGCGCCGCTGATGGCGTTCGTCGGACTGCTGGTGCTCGTGGACAGCCGGGGCGGGGCGTTCTACCGCCAGCGCCGGGTCGGCAAGGACGGCCGCGAGTTCACCATTCTCAAGTTCCGCACCATGGTCACCGGGGCCCACGGGGCACGGGCCGCGCTGGCCGAGCGCAACGAGGGCGCGGGCCCGCTGTTCAAGCTCCGCCGGGATCCGCGGGTGACCCGGGTGGGTGCGGTGCTGCGCCGGTACTCGGTCGACGAACTGCCGCAGCTGTTCAACGTGCTCACCGGATCGATGTCGCTGGTCGGTCCACGGCCTCCGTTGCCCGAGGAGTCCGCCGCCTACGGCCCGGACATCCGGCGGCGGCTGCTGGTCAAGCCGGGGCTGACCGGCCTGTGGCAGATCAGCGGTCGCAGTGACCTGCCGTGGGAGGAGGCGGTCCGGCTCGACCTGCGGTACGTGGAGGACTGGTCGCTCGCCCTGGACACGGTGATCTTGTGGAAGACGCTGCGGGCGGTGCTCCACGGACAGGGGGCCTACTGATGCGCGGGGGGCGGCGTCGTCCCCGTACGGACGGCGTGTGGACCGCAGGCCGGGAGGGCCTGCCTGGGGGGAGGAACGGGTCGTGAGGGTCAGCGTTTTCGGGCTCGGTTACGTGGGCTGTGTGTCGGCCGCGTGCCTGGCCAGCATGGGGCACGAGGTCATCGGGGTGGACGTGAACCAGGTCAAGGTAGACCTGGTCAACGACGGCAGGGCCCCGGTGGTAGAGGAGGGGATCGGCGAGCTCGTCGCCGAGGTCGTGCGGACCGGTGCCCTGCGCGCCACCGACGACGTCCGCGAGGCGATCATGGCGAGCGAGGTGTCGCTGGTCTGCGTGGGCACCCCGTCGGAACCCAACGGCAGTCTGTGCACGACGTACTTGGAGCGGGTGACCGAGGAGATCGGCGCGGCGCTGGCCGAGCGGGGCGGGCGGCACACGGTGGTGTTCCGCAGCACCATGCTCCCGGGCACCTGTCTGAACCTGCTCGTACCGATCCTGGAGAAGTACGTCGGCGGCACGGCCGGCGTGGACGTCGGGGTCGCGGTCAACCCGGAGTTCCTGCGCGAGGGCACCAGCGTGCGGGACTTCTTCGACCCGCCCAAGACCGTCATCGGCGAACTCGACTCGGCGAGCGGCGATGTGGTCGCGGGGCTGTACGACGGTCTGCCCGGCGAGGTGTTCCGGGTGCCGGTCCCGACGGCGGAGGCCATCAAGTACGCGGACAACGCCTTCCACGGCCTCAAGATCGGCTTCGCGAACGAGCTGGGCGCGGTGTGCCGGGCGCTCGGGGTCGACTCGCACCAGGTGATCGACGTGTTCCTGGCCGACCGCAAGCTGAACATCAGCCCCGCCTATCTGCGGCCCGGCTTCGCCTTCGGTGGCTCCTGCCTGCCCAAGGACCTGCGCAGCCTGGTCCACGCCGCGCAGCGGGCCGACGTGTCGGTGCCGATCCTGTCCCATGTGCTGCCGTCCAACTCCGACCATCTGCAGCGCGCGGTGGAGCTGGTCGAGCGGACCGGGAAGCGCCGGGTCGGCCTGTTCGGGCTCTCCTTCAAACCCGGCACCGACGACCTCCGTGAGAGCCCGCTCGTCGAGCTGGCGGAGAGACTCTTCGGCAAGGGCTACGACCTGCGGATCCACGACGCCAACGTGAGCCTCTCCCGGCTGCTCGGCGCGAACCGCGAGTACATCGAGACCCGGCTGCCGCACCTCGCGCAGCTGCTCGCGGACTCCGTGGACGACGTCCTCGAACACGCGGAGGTGTGCCTCGTGGGGACCAGGGACCCGGCGGTGCTCGCGGCGCTGCCGCACGGCGGCGACCCGGTGGTCATCGATCTCATCCATCTTCCCGACGCCGAGCAGCGCCGGGCCGAACCGGGGTACGTGGGCCTTGCTTGGTGAAGAGACCAGTGGCGACCGGCCGGGCCGGCGCGCGCTGATCCTGGTGGAGAACCTGTCGGTGCCGTTCGACCGGCGCGTGTGGCAGGAGTGCACGACGCTGCGCGACGCGGGCTGGGAGGTGCACGTCATCTGTCCGCAGGGGAGCAAGCGGGACACGGAGCCGGAGGCCGTGATCGACGGGGTGCGGATCCACCGCTACCCCCTGCGCGCGGCCACCGGCGGTCCGGCCGGCTATCTGCGGGAGTACGGCTCGGCGCTGTGGCACACCTTCCGGCTGGCCCGCAGGGTCGGTCCGGTCGATGTGGTCCATGCCTGCAACCCGCCCGACCTGCTGTTCCTGCCCGCCCTGTGGATGAAGCGGCGCGGCGCCCGGTTCGTCTTCGACCAGCACGACCTGGTTCCCGAGCTGTACCTCTCCCGGTTCGACCGCGGCGAGGACCTGCTCTACCGCGCCGTGTGCGCGCTGGAACGGCGGACCTACCGGGCCGCGGACGTGGTGATCGCCACGAACGAGAGCTACCGGGACGTCGCGGTGCGCCGGGGCCGGAAGCGGCCCGAGGACGTGTTCGTGGTGCGCAGCGCGCCCGACACCGAGCGCTTCCACCCGGTGCCGCCCGAGCCGGGGCTGAAGCGCGGCAAGCCCCATCTGCTGTGCTACCTCGGCGTCATGGGCCCGCAGGACGGCGTCGACTACGCCTTGCGGGCCCTGGCGAAGCTGCGCGACGAGGTGGGCCGTACCGACTGGCACGCGGTGTTCGTCGGCGCCGGGGACACCTTCGACGCGATGGTGGAGCTGTCCCGGGAGCTCGGGCTCTCCGGGCAGGTGGAGTTCACCGGGCGCGTGCCGGACGCCGACCTGGTGCGCTACCTGTCCTCCGCGGACGTGTGCCTCTCGCCCGACCCGTGCAATCCGCTCAACGACGTGTCGACCATGAACAAGGTCCTGGAGTACATGGTGATGGGCCGGCCGATGGTCTCGTTCGACCTGCGGGAGGCGCGCGTCTCCGCCGGGGACGCCGCCGTCTACGCGTCCGCCGACGACGAGAGCGAGTTCGCGCGGCTCATCGCGATGCTGATGGACGATCCGGAGCAGCGGGCCCGGATGGGGAAGTCCGGCCAGGAGCGGATCAACGGGCCGCTCGCCTGGCGGAACTCCCAGCGCTCACTGCTCGCCGCCTACGCCGCCGCCTGCCGTGACCGGCCTCCGGTTCCGGGGAGCGACCCGGACCTGGCAGGGACGAGGCCGCGCCGTTGAGCGACGACACGATACGTCTGGTCACCCTCGGGCGGATCATCCGTCGGCGGGGGCGGCTGCTCACCCTCCTCGCGGTGGTGGGGGCGCTCGTCGGCTACGGCGCCTCCGTACTGTTCCCGCCGCGCTACACGACCTCGGTGTCGGTGCTGCTGCCGGGGGCGTGGGAGGAGCGCGAGCTGCTGACCCAGGCGCAGGTCGCGACCAGTTCGGTGGTGGTCGACCGTACGGCCGCCACGCTCCGCTGGCCCGGGGTCGACGGCATCGAGCTGCGGGACCGGCTGACCGCCGAGGCCGCCGACGGGAACATCATCAAGATCTCGGGGACGGCGGAGACCCCGGAGCGCGCGCAGCGGCTCTCCGACCAGGTGGCCGAGCAGTACGTGGCGTTCGCCACGCGGATCGTCGGTGACAGCAGCGATCCCGAGGCGGCGGCGCGGCTCGACGCGCTGCGGAAGACGGTGGTGCAGACCAGCCGCCGGATCAACGAGCTGGCCGATTCGTCCGGTTCGGGGCGGAGCGTGGAGAGCGTGCAGACCCGCACCGAGCTGGAGGGGCTGCGGACCGCGCTGCAGGAGTCCGTCGACAAGCTGGACCAGGCAGGTCCGACCGCCAAGAAGGCCAACATGGTGGTCATGGGGGCGGCGGCCCGGCCGGCCGGTGAGGCGCCGCCGACCCGGACGCAGCTCATCGCCGGAGGGGCGCTGCTGTTCTTCCTGCTCGCGGTGGTCGGCCATCTCACCGCCGCGCGGATGAGCCGCCGGCTGCGCACCGAACCGGAGATCGCCGCCGCGCTCGGCTCGGCTCTCCTCGGCACCGTCGACGTGCCGGGTGGTCGGCCCGCGCACCGGCCGGAGGGCGGTGGACTGCGGGCCTGGCTCCGCCGGCTCCTTGGCATCGACGTCCGCTGGGACGTGCCGGACCCCCGGGCGTCCGGCGACGAGGCCGGCCGGCGGATCCGCTACCGACGGGTGTGCGCCCGGCTCCGGGACCGGCTGCCCGCCGCCCGAAGCGTGCTGGTCGTCGTCCCTGACGGCGACGAGATCGCCCTGCGAGCCGCCGGGGAGCTGGTCGCCGAGGCCGGGACCGGCCCTTCCCCGGGCACGGACTACCCCGCGCTGCGAACGGTGGGGGTCTCCGTGTCCCGGCCGATGATGCCGGACCGCGACGAGGAGTCCGGTGCGCTGGTCGTGCTCAGCGCGGGCAGCTGGACGGCGGGGGAACTCGCCGGGATCGCCGAGGCGTGCGCGGACGCCCGGCACGAGGTCGTCGGCATCGTCCTCGTCGGCACGGTCCGGGGCCGTTCGAAGCGGTCCGCCGGCCGTCCTCGGGATACGGCGCCCCGGGAGGCCGAGCCGGCGCTCGCGGTGGGCGAGAGCACGTCGGGAGGCGCACGGTGACGACGCGTACGACTTCGCAACCCTCGGAGCCGTCGGCCGCCGCTCCGCTCATCGACCTGCAGTCGCTGGTGGTGGCGGTACGGAGACGGCGGCGCCTCTGGGGTTCCCTGGCGCTCCTCGGCCTGGTCCTCGGCGCGGCGGTGGCGGTCGCGCTGCCCCAGCCGCCGACCGCGGTGACCAAGGTCCTTGTGGCGCATCAGGAGGACCAGCCGAACGACCCCGGCACGCTGATCCGTACCGATGTGGCGCTGCTGCAGACGACACTGATCGCCGAGAACGCCCTGGAGTCCCTCAAGTCCTCCGAGAAGCCGGAGGACTTCATGAAGGACTACACGGGTTCCGGGGTGACCAACAACCTGCTGCAGATCGATGTGACCGGTGACAGCGACGCGGAGGCGGTGGCCCGGGCCCAGGCGCTGGCCGATGCCTTCGTCGCGGACCACGTCCGGCGGATACGGCAGGTCGCGGACGCCGACGCCAAGGCGCTGCTCGACCAGCGTGACCGGCTGCGGGGGGAACTCGCCCAGGTCAACGAGGACATCGGGGACGGTACGCCGGAGGGCGTGCCGAAGGCCTCGGCGAACATGGAGTCGCTCTTCGCCCGCCGGGCCGAACTCACCTCGCGGATCTCGGACTTCGGGCAGCGCGCGGAGGAGGCGCGGATCGGTGCGCCCCGGCTGATCGCCGGTACGCAGATCGTGGACGCACCGCGCGCGGTGCGGCGCTCCCTGCCCAGGGCCGTCGCCACCGACGCCGGGATCGGGCTCGTCCTGGGGCTCGCCCTCGGGCTGGCGGTGGCCGCGGTCGGCACGGTGGTGGCGGACCGCCCGGTGCTGCGCCGGGAGATCGCGGCGCATCTCGGCGCCTCGGTGATCGCGGAGCTGCCCGGCCGCTCGGGCGGGCGGTGGCGGGGCCGCAGGGTCCGGGAGGCACGGGCCAGGCTCACCAGATCCCTGGCCCGCACGGTGCGCGGCTCCGCGGAACCGGTGTCGTTGCTCGAACTGGGCTGTCCGCGCGCCACGGGCGGGATCGCCCTGGACCTCGCCGGGGAGCTGGCCGCGGACGGTCCGGTGGTCGTCGTCGACGATCTGCCCGGAACGCGGCTCGCCGACCGACGCCCGAAGGCGGGAGGTCCGGTCGTGGTCGGCGTCGAGCACGCCGGGGCCGTGGCGCCCAAGGAGCGCAGGCTCGGCGTGGGCTCCGTGGCGCCCGGCGCGGCATGGAGCGACCTCCCGTACCTCGGCACGCGGACGTTCCTCGTCGTACGGGCCGGGCACGGCAGCGTCGCCTGGCTGCACACGGTGGCGCGGCAGCTCGCGGAGCAGCGCGTCGCGGTGCTCGGTGTGGTGGTGATCGACCCCGATCCGCGTGACCGGAGCGACGGCACGTTGTGGGACGGGCCCCGGGCCGCGCCGCGCGGCCCGGACGAGGGGCCGGCCCGGCAGAACGGCACGGGCCGGCGGCGCAGGGAGCGGCTGCCGATGTGGGCGTCGACGGGACCCGACAGTGACCAGGAGGTGAGGTAGGACATGTGTGGCATCGCAGGTGCGTACCGGTGGCCGGACGGGAAGGCCGTGACCGACCGGCTCACCGACACCCTCGCCCACCGGGGCCCGGACGGGGCGGGCCGGTACAGCCATCCCGTCGGTGACGGCGAGGTGCACCTCGGGCACCGCCGGCTCGCCATCGTCGACCTGTCGGGGACCGGCGCCCAGCCGATGGCCTCGGACGGCCTCGTCCTGACGTACAACGGCGAGCTGTACAACGCGCCGGAGCTGCGTGCGGAGCTGACGGCCGCCGGGGTGCGCTTCCGCGGTACCTCCGACACGGAGGTGCTGCTGGAGGCCTGGCGGCGCTGGGGCACGGACTGCCTGCCCCGGCTGCGCGGCATGTTCGCGTTCGGGATCTTCGACGAGCGGACCGGGGAGCTGGTGCTCGCCCGCGACCAGCTCGGCATCAAGCCGCTGTTCCTGCTGCGGCGCGGCGAGGGTCTGGTGTTCGCCTCGGAGCTGAAGGCGCTCTCCGCCGTGACCGGCGGTTCCCTGGAGGTGGACCACGCGGCCCTGGTGGCCTCGCTGCTGTACTACTGGGTGCCGGACTCGCGGTGTGCGTTCCGCGAGGCGGAGAAGCTGCCGCCGGGAAGCTGGCTGCGGTTCCGGCCGGACGGCCGGGTGGACCGCGGCCGGTTCTGGAACCTGCGGGAGGTGGCCGCCGAGGGCCGGGAGCGGGCCCGGTCCGGTGAGCTGCCGGATCTCGCCGCGGTGGTCGAGGAGTCGACCCGGCGTCATCTGCTCTCCGACGTCCCCGTGGCGACCTTCCTCTCCGGCGGTCTCGACTCCAGCTATCTGACCGCGCTCGCGGCCCGGGAGCGTCCGGGGATCTCCGCCTACACGATCGGGTTCCGCGCGGAGGACGCCAGGTTCGAGGCGATGCCGGACGATCTGCGGTACGCGCGGCAGGTGGCCGAGCGGTTCGGGGTCGATCTGCACGAGATCGAGATCGCTCCGGACGTGCTGGATCTGCTGCCCCGGATGACGTACCACCTGGACGAGCCGATCGGTGATCCCGCCGCGATCAACACCTTCCTGATCTGCTCGGCCGCCCGGGAGGCGGGGGTCAAGGTGATGCTCTCGGGGATGGGGGCCGACGAGCTGTTCGCCGGGTACCGCAAGCACCTGGCCAACCGGATCGCGCTGCGCTACCAACGCGTCCCCCGGCCCCTGCGGCGCGGCGTGTCGGCGGCCGTGGGCCGGCTGCCGGTGGCTTCGGCCCGGCGGGGGTACCGGTCGGTGCGCTTCGCGAAGCGGTTCCTCTCCTTCGCCGATCTGCCGGAGGAGACCGCGTTCCGGCGGAGCTACACCATGTACGACCAGGACGAGCTGCTCGCCCTGATCGATCCGGACCTGGCGGGGACGGTCGACGACGTGCTGACCGAGCACGCGGACGTCTACGGGGACAACGACCTCGACGACTTCGTCAACCGGATGTGCCTGGCCGACGCCAGGATGTTCCTGCCGGGGCTGAACCTCGCGTACACGGACCGGTCGAGCATGGCCGCGTCGACCGAGGTGCGGGTGCCGTACGTGGACGTCGAGGTGGTCCGGGCGGCGTTCGCCGTGCCCGGCGACCGCAAGATCGTCGGCCGGCAGGGCAAGGCCGTCCTCAAGGAGGCGGCGAGTTCGGTCCTGCCCCGGGAGATCGTGTACCGCCCCAAGGGCCTGTTCAGCGCCCCCTTGCGGGCCTGGATGAGCCGGGATCTGGCGCCGCTGGTGCAAGAGGTGGTGCACGACGGCATGCTCGTCGGCTCGGGGCTGCTCCGCCGGGACGCGCTGGCGCGCATGGTCGCCGCGGACGCCGCCGGACAGCAGGACTACTCCAAGCATCTGTGGCATGTGCTGACCCTCGAGTACTGGTATCGCGGCGCGACCTCCGGGTCCGGCCAGAGCGCTTCCTTGACTGCGTAGAGACAAGAGGACTTCGGTGAAACAGGTCGTACAGAACTACAAGAGCGGCGAGCTGACGGTGCTGGACGTGCCGGTGCCGGGGTGCAAGCCGGGCGGTGTGCTGGTCAGGACCGCGTACTCGCTGATCTCCACCGGGACCGAGCTGATGAAGGTGTCCGAGGCCGGCATGTCGATGCTGGGCAAGGCGCGTTCGCGACCGGACCAGGTGGCCAAGGTCGTCCAGAGCGTCGCCACCAACGGCGTGCCCGCCACCTACCGCAAGGTGATGGGCAAGCTGGACTCGTACACGCCGCTCGGCTACTCGCTGTGCGGGGTGGTCGAGCAGGTCGGCCCCGGGATCGACGATGTGAAGGTCGGCGACCTCGTGGCCTGCGCCGGCAACGAGCACGCGCTGCACGCCGAGCTGAACTGGGTGCCGAAGAACCTCTACGCCCGGGTGCCGGAGGGCCTCGCGCCCCGGCACGCGGCCTTCGGCACCGTCGGGTCGATCGCGTTGCAGGGCGTCCGCCAGGGCGAACCGCAGCTCGGCGAGGTGGCGCTGGTCATCGGTCTCGGGCTGATCGGCCAGCTGGTGGTGCAGCTGCTCGTCGCCTCGGGCGTCCGCGTCATCGGCGTCGACCCCGATCCGGCGCGCTGCGACCTCGCCGAGCGGCTGGGCGCGGCGGCCTGCGGCGATCCGTCCTCGGCGGGCGTGGCGAACGCCGTCGCCGAACTCACCGACGGGCACGGGGTGGACCAGGTGTATCTGGCCGCCGGCGGGGACAGCAACCAGCCCGTGGAGCTGGCCGCCCGGATGAGCCGGGACCGCGGCCGGGTCGTCGACATCGGCAAGTGCAGCCTGGACCTGCCGTGGAACGCGTACTACGAGAAGGAGCTCGACGTCCGGTTCTCCCGCAGTTACGGCCCCGGGCGCTACGACCCGGAGTACGAGCTCGCGGGGCGGGACTACCCGATCGGCTATGTGCGCTGGACCGAGCGCCGCAACCTGGCCTGCTTCCTCGATCTGCTCGCCCGGGGCAGCGTCGACGTGGAGCAGCTGGTCTCCCATGTCGCCGACTTCGACGACGCCGTCGAGACGTACCGCAGTCTGAAGGACGGCGATCTGAAGGCGGTGGCCGTGCTGTTCCGGTACCCCGAGGACACCTCGGAGGCGGAGGCTCCGGCGGTGGCCGTGCCGGTGGTGCGGCGGGGCACCGGCGGTGCGTCCGCCCCGGTCCGCGCCCCCGGGAGGCCGGTGCGGCTGGCGTTCGTCGGCGCGGGGAACTACGCCACGTCGATGCTGCTGCCGCACCTGGCCGGGCGCGAGGGCGTCGAGTTGTCCACGGTCGTCACCACGACGGCGCTGTCCGCGGCCAACGCGCGGCGGAAGTTCGGCTTCGCCTCGGCGACCACCGATCTCGACGCCGTGCTCGGCGACAGCTCCGTCGACGCGGTGTTCGTGGTCACCCGGCACAGCTCGCACGCCGAACTGACCCGGCAGGCGCTGCTCGCCGGGAAGACGGTGTTCGTGGAGAAGCCGCTCGCCCTCGACCACGAGGAGCTGGCCGGCGTGCTCGCGGCGGTGGAGGAGTCCGGCAACGACCGGCTGCAGGTGGGCTTCAACCGCCGCTTCGCGCCGATGCTGCGGGAGGCCCGGCAGCGGTTCGGTGCCCGGACCGGTCCGGCGAGCCTCCGCTACCTGGTCAACGCGGGCCGCCTCGACCACGGCAGCTGGTACCTCAGGCAGGGCACCGAGGGCACCCGGTTCGTCGGTGAGGGCGGGCACTTCGTCGACACGGCGAGCTGGCTGCTCGGGGCCGATCCGGTGTCGGTGTACGCGGTCGGCACGGCCGGCAACGAGGACCTGCAGGTCGTGCTGGGCTACCCGGACGGCTCCACTGCCACCATCAGCTACGTCACCACCGGCGCGCCCGGCTTCCCCAAGGAGACGCTGGACCTGGTGGCGGACGGCAGGGTGCTGCGGCTCGACGACTTCGTCCGTGCCGCCGTGTACGACGGCGGACGCAAGGCGTGGGTCTCCTCGCGGCTGCCCAAGGCCCGGGACAAGGGCCAGTCCGCCGAGCTGGCCGCGTTCGTCAGGGCCGTACGGACCGGCGGGCCGATGCCGGTGCCGCTGGAGTCGCTGGTCGCCACCACCACGGCCACCCTCGCCGTACAGGACGCCCTGGCGGGCGGTGCTCCGGTGTCGATGGCGAGGACGCGATGACCGTGAGCTCGGGAAGTCCGGGCTGGTACCTCCGGCGGCTGTCCCGGATGGGACCGGCGGAGGTCGGCGGCCGGGCCGTCGACGCGGCGCGCAGGCGGCACTGGCGGTCGGCGCGGCCGAGGGCCCCGAGGGTGACCGGCGCCCGGTTCACCGCCGTGCTGCCCGCCGGGACGGTCGCCTCGATCGCCCCGGACGCCGCGAAGCGGCTGGTCGCGGAGGCGGACCGGCTGATGGCCGGGCACGCCGGGTTCTTCGGGGTGGAACGCGACGACCTGGTCGACCCGGACTGGTGGTACGACCCGAAGACCGGTCGCCGTGCGCCCTGGGGCTACGCCTTCGACGTCCCGTACCGGGACGAGGAGGCGGTCGGGGACATCAAGCAGATCTGGGAGCTGTCCCGGCACCAGTACCTCACCGTGCTCGCCGCCGCCTACGCGGTCACCGGGGACGAGCGGTACGCCGAGCGGGTCTCCGATCACCTGAGGTCGTGGTGGGCGGCGAACGCGCCGCTGCGCGGGGTGCACTGGACCAGTGGCATCGAGCTGGGCATCCGGCTGCTGTCCTGGGTGTGGGTCCGCCGGCTGCTCGACGGCTGGCCCGGTGCGGCCGGGCTCTTCGAGGACAACCCGGTGGCGCTCCATCAGATCTGGCACCACCAGCGCTGGCTGGCCGGCTTCCCCAGCCGGGGGTCCTCGGCGAACAACCACGTCATCGCGGAGGCCGCCGGGCAGTTCGCCGCTGCCTGCGCGTTCGACTGGTTCCCGGCCTCGGCGCGCTGGCGGGCCGACGCGCTGCGGTCCCTCGACCGGCAGCTGCGGAGCAACACCTTCCTCTCCGGACTCAACCGTGAGCTGGCCACCGAGTACCACGGGCTGGTCCTCGAACTCGGCCTGGCGGCGGTGGCGGAGGCGGATGCCTTCGGGGCGCCGGTCCCCGCGTCGGTCCGGCTGGTGCTGCTGCGGATGACCGACGCGCTCGCGGCCGTCGTGGACGGACGGCTGCGTCCGCCGCGCCAGGGGGACGCGGATGACGGCCACGGGCTGGTGGTGGACGGTGCGGGCACCGACCGCTGGGGCTCGCTGCTCGCCACCGGGGACGCCGTGTTCGGGCGGCTCGACTGGTGGCCGGACGTGGCCGGCACCGATGTGCGCACCCCGCTGCTCGCCGCGCTCGTCCGGCCGTACGCGAAGGGCGGTACCGCATCGGCCGTGTCCCGTCCGGCGGCCCGGCCGGGACATTTCGCCGACGCGGGCATGACCATCCTGCGGGGTCCGGAGGGGATCTGGTGCCGCTGCGACGGAGGTCCGCACGGGTTCCTTTCCATCGCCGCGCACGCGCACGCGGACGCGCTGTCCGTGGAGGTCCGGCACGACGGCGTCGACGTGCTCGCCGACCCGGGGACGTACTGCTACCACGGGCAGCCCGAGTGGCGGCGGTACTTCCGGTCGACGCTCGGCCACAACACCCTGGAGCGGGACGGCGCCGACCAGTCCGTCTCCGGCGGCCCGTTCCTGTGGACCCGGCACGCCCGCACCCGGGTCCTGGCCACGGGCCCGTCCGACGTCTCCGACGGGGGGACGGCCCGCTGGTCCGCCGAGCACGACGGCTACCAGGGCTCCGTGCACCGCCGCCGGGTAGAGCTGACCGCCGAGAGCCAGGAGCTGCGGGTGGTCGACGAGGTCCACGGCGAGCGCGGGCCCGTGCGCCTCGCGTTCCACCTCGGCCCGGCGGTCGGTGCGGAGCTGGTGGGGAACCGGGCGGTGCTCGTCTGGACCCGGGACGGCGAGGACCGCTCCGCAGTGCTCGACCTGCCCGGGGAGCTGTCCTGGCGGGCGCACCGCGGCGAGAGCGACCCGCCGCTGGGCTGGTACTCCCCGGGCTTCGGGCGCAAGGAACCCGCCACGACCCTGGTCGGCACCGGCTTCACCGAAGGCGCGGAGGGCTTCACCACGGTCCTCAGGTTCCGCGCCCGGGAGGACGTGTGATGATCGAGCGGCGGCGCCGGACGGCGCCGCTGGTGCTGCTCCTGCTGGCGGCGACCGGCTGCACGAGCACGTCGGACGCCCCGGCGGGACCCACGGGTGCGCGCTCCTCGTCCGGGGCGCCGTCCCCGTCCGGGGTGCCCTCCGGCTCCGGTGCGTCCGCCACCGCCGTCGCGCGGGTGTGCGCCGAGCCGGCCGTCGGGCCGGCGAAGCCGCCGCCGGGGGCGGTGACGGTCGACCCCGCGGTGGTGGGCGACCTCGCCGCGAAGACCGAGAGCAGCCCACCGGGCACCACCTTCTGGCTCCGGCCGGGCACCCACACCCTGGAGCGGGACCTGTATGCGCAGGTCATGCCCAAGGAGGGGAACCGCTACCTCGGCGCGCCCGGCGCCGTGCTCGACGGCCGGAAGGTCAACCAGTACGCGTTCGGGGGCACCGCCCGTGACGTCTCCCTCCGCTTCCTCACCGTGCAGCACTTCGTCGCGCCCAACAACGAGGGCGTGGTCAACCACGACATGGCCGACGGATGGGTGATCGAGCACGCGACGATCCAGTACAACTCCGGCGCGGGGCTGATGGCCGGTGCTCGCCAGCAGCTGCGCGGCAGCTGTCTGCGCGACAACGGGCAGTACGGGATGAACGCCTACAAGACCGGTGACTCCATCAAGGGTCTGGTGGTCGAGGGCAACGAGGTCGTGGGCAACAACACCGACGACTGGGAGCGGCGGGAGCCGGGCTGCGGCTGCACCGGGGGCATCAAGTTCTGGGCCGTGGACGGCGCCGACGTACGGGGCAACTGGGTGCACGACAACCGCGGGGCCGGGTTGTGGGCGGACACCAACAACAACGACTTCCTCGTCGAGGGCAACGTCCTCGAAGGCAACGACGGCGCCGCGCTGATCTACGAGACCAGCTACAACGCGGTCGTCAGGAACAACACGATCCGGCGGAACAACTGGGTCGAGGGCCGCGACGCCGCCGGGCAGGGCGACGACTTCCCGTACGGCACCGTGTACGTCTCCGAGTCCGGCGGGGAACCCCGGGTCAGGGCCCGTACGGACAGGATCGAGATCTACCGGAACCTGCTGGAGGACAACTGGTCCGGGATCACCCTGTGGGAGAACGCCGACCGGTTCTGCAACAGCGCGGCCAACACCTCGACCGGCTACTGCACCTTGCTGGTGAAGGACACCGGCCGCTGCGCGCCGCCGGCGATCTCCCGCCCCCCGCTCTACGCCGACTGCCGGTGGAAGACCCAGCGGGTGGACATCCACGCCAACCGCTTCGTGCTGGACAAGTCCGTCGTCGGCTGCACGGTGGGCTGCGACCGGATGGCGGTGCTCGCCAACTACGGCACCGATCCGGACTGGTCGCCGTACCGGGGCGAGCGCGTGGCCGGGGCGATCACGAGCGGCCAGCAGAACCGCTGGCACGACAACGCCTACGTCGGACCGTGGACGTTCGTCGCCCACGACGCGGGCCGGACGCTCGGTTTCGGGCAGTGGCGGGGCGCGCCGTACCGACAGGACGCGGGCAGCACGATCCGCGTACGGGACGGTGGTTGAGATGGCCGGGGACCACACGTCGAAGTTCGTCGGTACGGCGTGGGCGCTGCTCGCCCTCAACACGCTCGGCTCCGCCGGGGCGAAGACCGTCGTCCCGCTGCCCCGCTCCCTCATCCAGATGGCCACCATGGGCGCGCTGGTCGCCGCGTTCGCGCTGGCGCTCGCGGCCAATCTCCAACTGCGCATCCGGCCGAGCGCCTTCGTGTTCCTGCTGACCCTGCTGCTGGTGCCGAGCGTGATCTCCAGCGTGCATCTGGAGGTCGGCTTCGGCGCGCTGTTCCGCTGTGCCCGGCTTGCTCTCTTCGTCGCCACGCTGTGGCTGCTCAGCCGCTGGTGGGACGGTGGGCTGACGTTCGTCCGCCATCACATCCGGATGTACTTCGCGGTGCTCGGGCTGGTGGCCGCGGGTCTGGTCGTCTCACCGGGCACGGCCATGCCCGAGTACTACGGCGGGCGTCTGGTCGGCGCGCTGTGGCCGCTGACGCCGCCGCAGATCGGGCAGTACGCGGCGGTGGTCATCGGGCTCACGGTGCTGCTGGCACTGAACCGCCGGATCTCCGGGGTGAGCGCGACGGTGATCATCGTGCCCTCGCTCGTCCTGCTGGCGATGACCCATACCCGGACCGCCACCCTCGGTCTGATCATCGGGCTGGTGCTGGCGATCGGCTCGCTGGTCCTGACCAGCGGGGCCGCCCGCCGGTTCTTCGCCTGGGCGGTGCTGAGCGCCACGGTGGCCGCGGTGGTCTTCGGTTCCGCGCTGCGGGCCTGGTTCCTGCGCGGACAGAGCCAGCAGAACCTGTCCAACCTCACCGGCCGGGCCAAGGTCTGGGACGCCCTGCTCGCGGCGCCCCGGACGACCTCGGAGCGTCTGTTCGGCACGGGTCTGGGCGACAAGTCGTTCGACGGGCTGCCGATCGACAACAGCTGGCTGGCCGTCTACGACGAACAGGGGCTGATCGGCGTCACCATCGTGGCCGCGATGGTCATCGTGCTCGGGGCCGTGGCGCTGCTGCGTCCGCCCTCGCTGCCGAGGGCCTGCGCGATCTTCCTGATCAGCTACTGCGCGCTCTCCTCGTACACCGAGGTCGGTCTCGGCGACGCCTCGGCGTATCTCCTGCATCTGACCCTGGCCGCCTCGCTGCTCGTGGTGCCCGCACCCGTACCCGAGCCGCTGCCGGCGGTCGAAGTTCCCCGACAACGCGTCCCGCGTTGGGCCCGGAGGTGACCTGACCATGCATGTCCTTGTGGTGCACAACCGCTACTCCTCGGCGCAGCCGAGCGGGGAGAACAGGGTCGTCGACGAGGAGGTCGGGCTGCTGCGCGCGGCCGGCCACCGGGTCGACCTGTTCGAGCGGCGCAGCGACGACATCGCCGCCCGGTCGCTGCTCGGCAAGGTGGCGGTGCCGCTCCTGGTGCCGTGGAATCCGGCGGTCCGCACGGAACTCGCCGCCCGGCTCCGTTCCGAGCGGCCGGACGTGGTGCACGTCCACAACGTCTTCCCGCTCCTGTCGCCCGCGGTCCTCGCCGCCTGCGCCGACGCCGGTGTGCCCGTGGTCGCCACGCTGCACAACTACACCCAGGTCTGCCCGCCGGGCACGCTGCACCGGGACGGCCGGGCGTGCACCGAGTGCGTGGGATCGGCGGCGGCGCTGCCGGCCGTCCGGCACGGCTGCTACCGGAACTCCCGGCTCGCGACGGTTCCGCTCGCGGTCAGCCTGGCGGTCAACCGGCGGCGGTGGTGGTCCGGCGTGCAGCGGTTCCTCTGCATCTCGGCGGCGCAGCGCGACATCCTGGTGCGGTCGGGCATGCCCGCCGAGCGCCTCGCGGTGAAGCATAACTTCGTGCCCGACCCGGGCACCGCCCGGACGGGCGACGGCGAGCATCTGCTCTTCCTCGGCCGGCTCGCGGAAGCCAAGGGCGTGCGGCTGCTGATGACCGCGTGGGACGCGCTGGCGGCCGACGGCGGGGTGGGTGTGCCGCTGGTCATCGCAGGTGCGGGGCCGCTGGAGGCGGAGGTCACCGCCTGGGCGGCGGGCCGGGACGACGTGCGGTACGTCGGCCTGTACGACCCGGCCCAGTGCCGGGAGGCGGTGTCGCGGTCGGTCGGCGTGGTCGCCCCGTCGATGGCCCAGGAGACCTTCGGCCTGGTGGTCGCGGAGGCGATGGCGGCCGGGGTCCCGGCCGTGGCCGCCGGTCACGGCGCCTTCGTCGAACTCGTCGAGGACGGGGTGACCGGGCTGTTGCACCGGCCGGGCGATCCCGCCTCGCTGGCGTCCTGTCTGCGCCGGATCACGACCGGACCGGACCGCAACAGGGAGATGGGCCGGGCGGCCCGGCGCCGTTACGAGCGGGGTTTCAGCCCGGCCGTCGGTCTGGAGCGCCTGGTGGAGGAGTACCGCACCGCGACAGCGGGTCGGACGGAATCAATGGGGGGTAGCAGATGACACGATGCCGACTCTGCGGCTCGGCGGAGCTGACGAGCGTCGTCGACCTGGGGGCGACGCCTCCGTGCGAGAGCTTTCTCGCCGCGGACCGGCTGGACCTGCCGGAGCCCGCGTACCCACTGCACCTTCGGGTGTGCACGGAGTGCTGGCTCGCGCAGATCCCGCCGCTGATCACGCCGGAGGAGACGTTCGAGGAGTACGCGTACTTCTCCTCGTACTCGACCTCCTGGGTGGAGCACGCGCGGACCTTCGTGGCCGACTCCGTGGAGCGGCTCGCTCTCGGGCCCGGCGCGTTCGTGGTCGAGGTCGCGAGCAACGACGGGTACCTGCTGAAGCACGTGGTGGACCGGGGGATCCGCTGCCTGGGCGTCGAGCCCTCGGTGAACGTGGGGGCGACCGCGCGGGAGGCGGGGGTGCCCACCGTCACGGAGTTCCTGAGCCCGGAGACCGGTGCGACCGTCCGCGCCGAGCACGGCCCGGCGGATCTGGTCGTGGCGAACAACGTGTACGCGCACATCCCCGACGTGGTCGGGTTCACCCAGGGGCTGCGGGCCCTGGTCGCGGACGACGGCTGGGTCTCGGTCGAGGTGCAGCACCTGCTGACCCTGATCGAGGAGAACCAGTACGACACGATCTACCACGAGCACTTCCAGTACTACACGGTGGCGTCGGCGGTCCGGGCGCTGGCGAGTGGCGGACTGACGCTCGTGGACGTCGAGTTGCTGCCCACGCACGGCGGCTCGATCCGGCTGTGGGCGCGGCCGTCCGAGGTGGCCGGCGAGCCGTCGCAGCGCGTGTCCGAGGTGCTCGACCGGGAGAAGGCCGCCGGGCTGCGGGACCTCTCCGGCTACGCCGAGTTCTCCGCCCGGGTGGCCAAGGTGCGCCGGGACCTGCTGCGGTTCCTCATCGAGGCGGCCGAGCGCGGCGAGACGGTCGTCGGCTACGGCGCCCCGGGCAAGGGCAACACCCTGCTCAACCACTGCGGGATCCGGCCCGACCTGCTCGCGTACACGGTGGACCGCAACCCCTACAAGCACGGCAGGTTCACCCCGGGCACCCGCATCCCGATCCTGCCGCCCGAGCGGATCGCCGCCGACAGGCCGGACTACGTCCTGGTCCTCCCCTGGAACCTGCGGGAGGAGCTGACCGAGCAGCTGTCCTTCGTCCACGAGTGGGGCGGCCGGCTCGTCTTCCCCATCCCGGAACTGAGCGTTGTCGAGGTGAAGTCATGAAGGTCGTACTGTTCTGCGGCGGATACGGGCTGCGGATGCGCAGCGGAGCCTCCGACGACGTGCCCAAGCCGATGGCGATGGTCGGCCCGAGGCCGCTGATCTGGCACGTCATGCGCTACTACGCGTACTACGGGCACACGGAGTTCATCCTGTGCCTGGGGTACGGGGCCGACCACATCAAGAACTTCTTCCTCAACTACGAGGAGACGACGTCCAACGACTTCGTGCTGCGGGGCGGGCGGCCCGAGCTGCTGTCCACCGACATATCGGACTGGACGATCACCTTCGCGCAGACCGGCATGGAGTCGCCGATCGGGGAGCGGCTGCGCCGGGTGCGGCACCATCTGGACGGCGACGAGATGTTCCTCGCCAACTACGCCGACGTGGTCACCGACGCCCCGCTGCCGGAGATGATCGACCGGTTCTCCCGGCGCGACGCGGGTGCGTCGATGATGGTGGTGCCGCCGCAGTCCTCGTTCCACTGTGTGGACCTGGGCGACAACGGCCTGGTGGGGGGCATCACCCCGGTGAGCGAGCTGCCGCTGTGGGAGAACGGCGGCTACTTCGTGCTCCGCCAGGAGGTCTTCGACCACATCCCGGAGAACGGCGACCTGGTCGCCGACGGCTGCGCCGAACTGGCCAAGCGCGGCCGTCTGGTGGCGCACCAGCACCGGGGCTTCTGGAAGCCGACCGACACCGTGAAGGAGCGGGCGGCGCTCGACGAGGCGTACGCCAGGGGCGAGCGTCCGTGGGCGGTGTGGGAGCGGGACGGCGTGACCGTCGCCCCGGGCGGCTCCGGGGCGCGGGCGTGATCCGGCTCGGGGGCGGGCGCGTGGAGCGGGTCGTCGCGGTGGGCGCCCACTGCGACGACATCGCCATCGGCGCCGGGGGCACGCTGCTCACGCTGTGTCTCGCACGGCCGGGGCTGCGCGTCGACGCGCTGGTGCTCTCCGGCGGGGGCGGTGAGCGGGAGCAGGAGGAGCGGGCCGCGCTGGCCGCCTTCTGCCCGGGTGCCGATCTGCGGCTGAGCGTGCTCAAGCTGCCGGACGGCCGCCTTCCGGCGCACTGGGACGAGGCGAAGGCAGCCGTCGAGGAGCTGCGCGAGCGGACCGACCCCGATCTGGTGCTCGCCCCGCGCACCGAGGACGCCCATCAGGACCACCGCGGTCTGGCGCGACTGCTTCCCACCGCGTTCCGCGACCATCTCGTGCTCGGCTACGAGATCGTGAAGTGGGACGCCGATCTCGGCCGCCCGGTGGCGTACCAGCCGCTGTCGCCGGAGATCGCCGAACAGAAGGTGCGGCTGCTGCAGGAGCACTATCCCTCGCAGCGGCACCGGCCCTGGTACGACCGGGAGGCCTTCCTCGGGCTCGCCCGGATTCGCGGGATCGAATGCCACGCGCGCTACGCCGAGGCGTTCGCCGTCACCAAACTCACTCTCGACCTGGGGGAATGAACCTTGCGCGTACTGCTGACCGGGCACCAGGGCTATCTGGGCACCGTCATGGCTCCCGTCCTCGCCGCCGCCGGGCACGAGGTCGTCGGCCTCGACGCCGGCCTGTTCGCCGACTGCGTGCTCGGGCCGACGCCCGCCGATCCGCCGGGACCGCGGGTGGACCTGCGCGACGTCACGGCCGAGCACGTGGCCGGGGTGGACGCCGTGATCCACCTGGCCGCGCTCTCCAACGACCCGCTGGGCTCGCTGGCGCCGGACCTCACCTACGACATCAACCACCACGCGTCCGTACGGCTCGCCCGGCTGGCCCGCGAGGCCGGGGCGCGGCGCTTCCTGTACGCGTCGACATGCTCGGTGTACGGCGCCGCCGGCGGCGACGAGCTGGTGGCCGAGGACGCTCCGCTGCGCCCGGTCACGCCGTACGCGGAGTCCAAGGTGCGGGTGGAGGACGACCTGCACGCGCTGGCCGACGACGGGTTCAGCCCGGTGTACATGCGCAACGCCACGGCCTTCGGCTACTCCCCCAGGCTGCGCGCCGACATCGTGCTGAACAACCTGGTGGGCCACGCGCTGCTGTCCGGCGAGGTGCTCGTGCTGTCCGACGGCACCCCCTGGCGACCGCTGGTGCACGCCGCCGACATCGCGCGGGCCTTCGCGGCGGCGCTGGTCGCGCCCCGGGAGGCGGTGCACGACCGGGCGTTCAACATCGGCAGCGAGGTCAACAACGTCACGGTCGCCGAGATCGCCGAGCAGGTCGCCGAGGCGGTGCCCGGCTCGAAGGTGCGGATCACCGGCGAGAACGGCGCCGACCCGCGCTCGTACCGGGTGGACTTCTCCCGGTTCCGCGCCGCGATTCCCGGCTTCGACTGCGAATGGACGGTGAAGCGGGGCGCGCTCGAACTCGCCGACGCCTACCGGCAGTTCGACCTGACCAGGGAGGACTTCGAGCGACGCTTCACCCGTCTGGCCGTGCTGCGCGCGGCGTCCGAGGCCGGCGCCGTCGACGACACCCTGCGGTGGCGCCGGTGACCACGGCCGACGAGGAGAACGACGCGGTCGCCCGGGGGGCGCGCGCGGCCGGCGACCGGATGCACGAGCTGGTGGAGCGGCTGTACCCGCTGTGCCGGAGCATCACGGGCGACGGTGTGCGCGCCACCCTGGACATCGTCGGCGAGTACATCCCGCTTCAGGTGCACGAGGTGCCGACCGGGACGCAGGTGCTCGACTGGACGGTGCCGCAGGAGTGGAACATCCGGGACGCGTACATCGCCGACGGCTCCGGCCACCGGGTCGTCGACTTCGCCGCGTCCAGCCTGCACGTGCTCGGCTACAGCGTGCCGGTGGCGCGGACCATGCCGCTGTCCGAGCTGCGGGGGCATCTGCACACCCTGCCGGACCAGCCGTCCTGGGTGCCGTACCGCACCAGTTACTACAAGCCGGAGTGGGGGTTCTGTCTGGCGCAGGAGACCCTGGACGCGATGCCGGACGGCGAGTACGAGGTGTGCGTCGACTCCACCCTCGCCGACGGGCATCTCACCTACGCCGAGCACGTGGTGCCGGGGCAGGTGGCCGAGGAGGTGATCGTCTCGTGCCACGTCTGCCATCCGTCGCTGGCCAACGACAACCTGGCGGGGATCGCGGTGGCGACGTTCCTCGCCCGTGAGCTGGCGGAGCGGAACCCGTACTACACCTACCGGTTCCTGTTCGCGCCCGGCACGATCGGGGCGATCACCTGGCTGGCCCGCAACGCGGAGCGGGTGGACCAGGTCAAGCACGGGCTCGTGCTGGCCTGCGCGGGAGACCGGGGCCGGCTGACGTACAAGCAGAGCCGACGCGGCGACGCGGAGATCGACCGGGTGATGCGGCACGTCCTCGCCGCCTCCGAACGCCCGTACGGCGTGAACGAGTTCACTCCGTACGGGTATGACGAGCGGCAGTTCTGCTCACCCGGGTTCGATCTCGGCGTGGGCTCGCTCACCCGGACCCCGTACGCCGGTTACCCCGAGTATCACACCTCGGCGGACAACCCGGAGTTCGTCTCCCCGGAGGCGATGGCGGACACTCTCGCCGTCTGCCGGGAGGCGTTCGCCGTGCTCGACCGCAACCGGCGGTACGTCAACCTCAGCCCCTACGGCGAGCCGCAGTTGGGCCGGCGCGGGCTGTACGAAGCACTCGGCGGGCGCAGCGACACCAAGCAGGCGCAGATGGCCATGCTCTGGGTGCTCAACCTCTCCGACGGCGGGCACAGCCTGCTGGACATCGCCCGGCGGTCGGGGCTGCCCTTCGACACCGTCGCCGCGGCGGCCGACGCCCTGCGCGGCGCCGGGCTGATCAAGGCATGACACCCATGGCCGCCGAAGGAGGGAACACGACGAAGCCGCCGGCGGAGGCGGAGAGCACCCGGTCGGCCGCCCGGCGGGCCGTCGCGGGGAGGCTGTCCTGGGGGTTGGCAGACCAGGCGGCCTCCAGCGTGTCCAACTTCGCGGTGGGCATCTACGTCGCACGGTCGCTGGGGCTGACCGCCTTCGGTGTGTTCAGCCTGGCCTGGGTGACCTACGGCGTGGTGCTCAACGTCTCCCGCGGCCTCGCCACCGATCCGCTGGTGGTGCGCTTCAGCGCTGTCCCGGCCGCTTCCTGGCGCACCGCGGTGGCCCGGTCGGCGGGTACGGCGCTCGGCGTGGGCGCCGCCCTCGGCGCGGCGTCGCTGCTGTTCGGCCTCGCTCTCGGCGGCCGGGTGGGGGGCGCGTTCGCCTGCCTCGGTGTCGTCCTGCCGGGGCTGCTGCTCCAGGACGCCTGGCGGTTCGCGTTCTTCGCCGCCGGCGCCGGGCGGAAGGCGTTCGTCAACGACATGGTGTGGGCGGTCGCGCTCGTCCCCGCCATGGTGGTGGCGGCCCGTGACGGCAGCGTGGGCGCCTTCGTGCTCGCCTGGGGGGTGTCCGCCGCGGTGGCCGCGGTGTACGGCGTCGTCCAGTCCGGCGTCCGGCCCCGGCCTGCCGGAGCACGCGAGTGGCTGCGCGAGCACCACGACCTGGGCTCCCGGTACCTCGTCGAGAACGTCACCAACAGCGGTGCGAGCCAGCTGCGGGCGTACGGGCTCGGCGCGATCGTCGGCGTCGGCGCGGTGGGGGTGGTCCGGGGCGCGGAGCTGCTGCTCGGCCCGTTCCTCGCCGTGCTGATGGGGCTCTCCCTGGTCACCGTCGCGGAGGCGGCGCGGGTGCTGCGGCGGGCCCCGCACCGCCTCGCCGCGTTCTGTCTGCTGCTGGGCGGCGGTCAGGCCGTCGCCGCGACGCTCTGGGGCGGGGCACTGCTGCTCGTCCCGGACCGGCTCGGCGAGCTCGTGCTCGGCGGCGTCTGGCACTCCGCCTCCCAGCTCATCGTGCCGGTCACCCTCGGCGTCGCGGGCGCCGGACTCGGCACCGGCGCGGCGGCCGGGCTGCGCGCGCTCGGCGCAGCCAGGCGCAGTCTGCGCAGCCAACTGACCGCCTCCGCCTGCTACGTCGTCGGCGGGCTCGGCGGCGCCGCGGCGGCCGGCACGGCCGGCTCGGCCTGGGGCGTCGCCGCCGCCACCCTGGGCAGCTCGGCCGTGTGGTGGCTGCAGCTGCGTGCCGCCCTGCGCGAGCACCACCGGAATCCCATCCCCGAAGTGAGGACCTCATGACCTCCCGACCCAGGCTGAGCGTCGGCCTGCCCGTGTACAACGGCGAGGAGTACCTCGCCGAATCGCTCGAAGCCCTGCTCGGCCAGACCTACGAGGACTTCGAGCTGGTCATCTCCGACAACGCCTCGACCGACGGGACCCGGGACGTCTGCCGTACGTACGCCGCGCGGGACTCGCGCATCCGCTACATCCGGCTGCCCCGGAACATCGGCGCCGCACCGAACCACAACTACGTGTTCACCGAGTGCCGCGGCGAGCTGTTCAAGTGGGCCTCGCACGACGACCTGTACGCCCGGGACCTGCTGCGGCGCTGTGTGGAGGCGCTGGACGAGCGCCCGGAGGTGATCCTCGCCCACGCCGACCAGGCGGTCATCGACGGCGAGGGCCAGGTGAAGGTCCCGTACGAGTACGGGCTCGCCACCGCCTCCCCCCGCCCGCCGGAGCGCTTCCGCAGCATGCTGTTCGAGCCCGGCGGCGACGACTTCTACGGGGTGATGCGGGCCGACGTGCTGCGCCGGGTGAAGCCGCACGACAGCTACCACCACGCGGACCGCACGTTCGTCGCCGAGATCGGCCTGAACGGCCCCTTCCACCAGGTGCCGGAGCTGCTGTACTTCCGCCGGGACCACCCCACCCGCGCCGAGCGGGCCAACCCGTCCAAGCGGTCCCGGTGCGTCAACCTGGACCCGCGCCGGGCGGGCCCGCTGCACCCGACGCCCCGGCTGCTCGCCGAGTACGTCTGGGGCTTCGTCGCGGCGATCCGGCGGGCGCCGCTGTCCCCTGCCGACCGGCGCGCCTGCTACCGGCACCTGGCCGAGTGGGCGGGCAGCCGGGCCCGTCCCGGCGCCGGGGAGCGGGTCGAGGACCGCGCGCCGGTCGATCCGGCGCTGCTCACCGTCTCCCTCGACGCCATCGTCGCCGGGCGCGAGGGGAGGCGGGCGTGACTCCGGTGCGCGTCGGGGTGTTCGGCCTGCTCGGCTCCGGCAACCTCGGGAACGACGGCTCGCTGGAGGCCGTGCTCGGGTACCTCCGCGCCGAGCACCCGCAGGCGGCCGTGGACGCGCTGTGCGGCGGCCCCGAGACCGTCGCGGCCCGGTACGGCATCCCCGCGACGCGGCTGCACTGGTACCGCGGGGAGTACCGGACCGCGTCGCGGGCGGGCGCGGTCGTGGGGAAGGGGCTGGGCAAACTCGTCGACGTCTTCCGCACCGCCGCCTGGGTGCGCCGGCACGACGTGGTGATCGTGCCGGGCATGGGCGTCCTGGAGGCCACGCTGCCGCTGCGGCCGTGGGGATTCCCGTACTCGCTGTTCCTGCTCTGCGCCTCGGGCCGGCTGCTCGGCACCCGGGTCGCGCTGGTCGGGGTCGGCGCCGCCGCGATCCGCGAGCGGCCGACGCGGGCCCTGGTGCGCTGGTCGGCCCGGCTCGCCTCGTACCGGTCGTACCGGGATTCCCCCTCGCGCGACGCGATACGGGCGATGGGCGTGGACACCGCGCGCGACGAGGTCTACCCCGACCTCGCGTTCGCCCTGCCCACGCCACGGTCGGGCGCGCCCTCGGGTCCGCCGGGCACGGTCTGCGTCGGCGTCATGGACTTCCACGGGAGCAACGACGACCGCGACCGCGCCGAGGAGATCCACCGGCGCTATGTCGAAGGGACGACCCGCTTCGTCCGGGCGCTCGTCGGGGAGGGCAGACCGGTCCGGCTCCTGACCGGCGACGCGTGCGACGCGACGGTGGTCGCCGCGATCCTCGACGCGGTGGACTCACCGCTGGTCACCGCCGCCGACGCGGCCTCGCTCGCCGACCTGATGAAGGAGATGGCGGCGGCCGACACCGTGGTCGCCACCCGCTACCACAACCTGGTCTGCGCGCTGAAGGTCGGAACGCCGACGCTCGCGCTCGGCTACGCCGCGAAGAGCGACGCGCTCATGGACCGGATGGGCCTCGCCGCGTACTGCCACCCTGCGCGCGAGGTCGACGCCGACCGGCTGCTCGAACAGTTCCGAGCCCTGGAGAAGCGGTCGGCCGAGCTGCGACAGACCCTCGCCGAGCGGAACCTCGCCGCCGCCCTTCGCCTCCAGCACCAGTTCGACGCACTGACCGCGGCCCTGTTCCCGGCCGCCCCCCACCACGCACCCGCGTATCGAGAGGCTCCATGAAAGCGACCGCAGTACCGGAGATCGCCGGCGCGTACCTGTTCGAGCCGACGCCGTACGCCGACGAACGCGGCTTCTTCAGCCGCACCTTCGACGCCGACGTGGTCCGCTCGGTCGGCCTCGACCCGGGCGCCTTCGTCCAGGACAGCCTGTCCCGCTCGGTCCGGGGCGTGCTGCGCGGCCTGCACCTGCGCTCCGGCGACGGCGAGGCCAAGCTCGTACGGTGCTCGTACGGGAGGATCTTCGACGTCGTCGTGGACCTGCGGCCGGACTCGCCGACCTACCGCAACCGGGCCTTCTTCGAACTGTCCGACGAGACGCAGACGACGCTGTACATCCCGGCGGGGTGCGCGCACGGCTTCCAGGCGCTGACCGACACCGCCGACACCTCGTACCGGATCGACCGGCCGCACGATCCGGCCGAGGACGTGACGATCGCCTTCGACGACCCGGAGCTCGCCATTCCGTGGCCGCTTCCGGCCACCTCGATGTCCCGGCGGGACCGGGAGGCGCCGAGCCTCGCCGAGGTCCTCAAGCAGAAGGAGAGCTGAGAGCGCCGTGACCACCGAAGAGTTCGAGCTCCCCCGATCGCGGCAGGCGAACGAGCGGCTGCACGCCCTGATCCCCGGCGGCGCGCACACCTACGCCAAGGGCGACGACCAGTACCCCGAGGGCCTGGCCCCGGTCATCAGCCACGGCCGGGGTGCCCATGTGTGGGACATCGACGGAAACCGCTACATCGAGTACGGCTCCGGCCTGCGGTCGGTCAGCCTCGGGCACGCCCACCCGCGCGTGACCGAGGCGGTGCGACGGGAGATCGACCGCGGCAGCAACTTCGTCCGGCCGTCGATCGTGGAGGTCGAGGCGGCGGAACGCTTCCTCGCCACCGTGCCGACCGCCGAGATGGTCAAGTTCGCGAAGAACGGCTCCGACGCGACCACCGCCGCCGTGCGGCTCGCCCGCGCCGTCACCGGGCGCCCCCGGGTGGCCCTCTGCGGCAACCATCCGTTCTTCTCCGTCGACGACTGGTTCATCGGGACGACGCCGATGTCGGCGGGCATCCCGGCCACCGACCTCACGGTGACGTTCCCGTACGGGGACCTGCCGGCCACGGAGGAACTGCTCACCCGGCACGAGGGCGAGATCGCCTGTCTGATCCTCGAACCCGCCACCCACACCGAGCCGCCGCCCGGGTATCTCGCCGGTCTGCGCGAGCTGGCCGACCGGCACCGCTGCGTGCTGGTCTTCGACGAGATGATCACCGGCTTCCGCTGGTCGGAGGCGGGCGCCCAGGGCCTGTACGGCGTGGTCCCCGACCTCTCCACCTTCGGCAAGGCGCTGGGCAACGGATTCGCCGTCTCCGCGCTGGCCGGGCGCCGTGAACTGATGGAGTGGGGCGGGCTGCGCCACTCCGGCGACCGGGTGTTCCTGCTGTCCACCACGCACGGCGCGGAGACCCACTCGCTGGCCGCCGCGATGGCCGTGCAGACCACGTACGCCGAAGAGGGCGTCACCGCGCGACTGCACGCCCTCGGCGAGCGGCTGGCCGCCGGTGTCCGTGGCGCGGCGGACGCCATGGGCGTCGGTGACCACCTCGTCGTACGGGGCCGGGCCAGCAATCTGGTGTTCGCGACCCTCGACGAGAGCGGGCGGCCGTCGCAGGAGTACCGCACCCTGTTCCTGCGCCGGCTCCTCGCGGGCGGGGTGCTCGCCCCGTCGTTCGTGGTGAGCGGCGCGCTCGGCGAGGAGGACATCGACCGGACCGTCGACGTGGTGGCCCAGGCGTGCGCGGTGTACCGGAAGGCGCTGGACGCCGGGGACCCCGGCCCCTGGCTCGCCGGGCGGCCGGTGAAGCCGGTGTTCCGCCGCTCGGTGTGAGGTGAGATGAGGTGAGGTGCGGCGCCGCCGCTGTGACGTGCGGAAACGTCAGCGGCGGGCCTGCCGGCCGGTGTCGGCCGTCCGGTCGGCGGTGGGTCCGGCGGACCGGTCGGCCGTGCGGTCGACCAGCCACGCGGTCGCCGGAACCACCGCCAGCGCGGTGGACCAGCCGCCGAGGGCGTCGGTCGGGTAGTGCGCGCCCAGGGCAACCTGCGCCCAGCCCATGGCGGTGCCCGCGAGCAGCCCCACGATGAGGACGAGCGAGGTGCCGGCCGTTCTGCCGAGACCGAGCCGACCGGTCACGAGCAGCGCCACCACCAGGGCGAACGCGGTGAGGAAGGCGGTGTGCCCGCTCGGGAAGGACAGGTTCTCCTCGCCGTGGATGGTGCGACCCACCAGGGACTTGAGGAGTGTCGTCGTCCCCACCGCCAGGCCGACGCCGCCGACGACGAGCGCCGCCGCGCGGGGCCGCCGCAGCAGCAGACAGCCCGTCACCGCGGCCACGACCAGCGTCGCCGCTCCCACCGGCTCGCCCAGGAAGTCCACGGCCAGTGCGACGTCCCGCCACGGCGGCGCCACTCCGTCCACCGCCGCCAGGATCCGTGCGTCCACCCTGCCCGGCGCGCCGGCACCCGCGTACAGCACTCCGAGCGCGAGGACCGCCAGCGCGGCGAGGGCCGCGACCGGCCCGAGCCACACGCGCAGCGGCGCGGGCAGCACCGGGGACGCCGGACGGCCGTTCACCGGCCCACCGTGCCCGGTCGGTCCACGGTGTTCCTCCGGCTGTCGGTGACCTTCGACTCCGCCGTGCGCAGCAACGTCCACTCCCCCGGTCCCCCACGGATGGTCCCCCGACCGTCCCCTCGGGCACCCTAGCCAACAACGCGGGCGCGCACAGCGGGTGGCCCGAAGGAGCGCACACCCGGAGAAGCGTTCGAACGGTAGGTTGAGCCGGTGACCACTTCGCCCTTGATTCTGCTGCTGTCGGGAAGCCTGCGCTCCGGGTCCACCAACGAGGCCGTGCTGCGTACCGCGCAGGACCTGGCGCCGTCCGTGCAGGTGCGCACCGCCCTGTACGACGGTCTGGCGCGGCTCCCGCACTTCAACCCCGACGAGGACGCCGACCCGCTGCCCTCCCCCGTGACCGAGCTGCGCGCGGCGATCGACGCGGCGGCGGGGATCCTGATCTGCGCCCCGGAGTACGCGGGCACGCTGCCGGGTTCCTTCAAGAACCTGCTCGACTGGACGGTCGGCGGAACCGAGATCTGCGACAAGCCGACCGCCTGGATCAACGCGGCCGCCCCCGGCCGGGGCCAGGGCGCGGACGCCACCCTGCGGACCGTACTGGGCTACACCGGCGCCGACATCGTGGAACCGGCCTGTGTGAAGGTCCCGGTCGACCGTGGGACGGTCGACGCGGAGGGTCTGATCACCGACCCGGACGTGCGCCGCGACATCGCCCGGGTGATGGACCTGCTGGCCACGGGGACGACCGCGACCGGCTAGCCGAGGATGCGGCGCTTCTGCGCCTCGAACTCCTCGGCGGTCAGCACGCCCTGTTCCTTGAGCTCACCCAGCTGCTTCAGCTGGTCGATCTTGGAGCCCATGTCGTCAGCGGCGGGCGCCGGTGGCGGCTGCTGGGGCTGCTGCTGGTACTGCTGCTGGTACTGCGGTTCCTCCTGCTGCGCCCAGCGTCCCGCCTGCCGGCGGGACACACGGTTGGACACGGCGGTGGCCGTACCCGCCACCACGGCGGTACGGGCGACGCCACGAAGAAGTCCGGGCATGTTCAGTCATCTCCCAGGAACACGAGATACGGAGCGGGCAGCGACGACGGCACGGTTCACGCCGCCTCCTCCGCCGCCTCCAGCGAGGCCAGCAGCGCCTGGACGGGAATCCGCCCGCCGGCCACGAACTGGCCGCCACCGCGCCGCATGGCCCGTGCCAACGGGGCCGCCCACAGGTTCTCGTACACGATGATCCCGGCGGAGTTGCCGGGCTCCAGCGCACCACCGGCATCGTCGATGTCGCTCTGGTCCAGCAGCCCCGACGAGGCCCCCTCGAACACCGAGAGGTCGAACTCGCCCCCCATGTCGCTCAGTTCCAGCACGGACACCGAACCGTCCTCGCCCTTGCGGACGAACAGCAGGTCGAGCACCCGGATGATGCCCCGGTCGACCAGGTCGACGAGCAGGGGGAACCCCTCACCCGTCATCCGGCTGCCGGGAAACTCGACGATCAGGTAGTCGACGGGCCCCATGTCCTGGAGCTCCGGGAAATCCTCGCTCATCGCCACTCCTTCACCTTCGTGGCCCACGCCCCAGGGCGCGGGATCACCCCTGCCATTCCAACACCACCCGCCATCCCTCGCACCTGTTGTCCCTCCCCCTCGGAGCCGGTGCGGGACGCCTTCCGCCCGGCCCGCCTACCGCCCGGCCCGTGCGCGGAGCGGCGTATCGACGGATCCTGGAGGAGGGAACTCCGAAGGTCGACCGGTACGACGGATGGTGACGGTGAGCGCCGTGGCAGAGACCGACGAGGACACGCCGGGCGACGCCCGCACCCGGACCGATCCCCCGGGCGACCCGCTCGACGATCCCCTGGGCGACCCCCTCGGCGATCCCCCGGGCCCGCCCCTCGGTGACCCCTTCCTGCGGACGCGGATCGTGCCGCCGACGCGGCCCGCCACGTTCCTGCGGCGGCAGCGGCTCGTGGAGCGCCTCGGCCGGGCCCGTGGAACGCCCCTGACGCTGGTGAACGGCCCCGCCGGGGCCGGCAAGACCCTGCTGACCGCCGACTGGGCGGCCACTCTGGGCCGTCCGGTCGCCTGGCTCACCGCCGAGGCCGGGGACGAGCGCCCGGCGGTGTTCTGGACGTACGTCCTACGGGCCCTGCGCGGCAGCGGCACCCCCCTGCCGCGCGCGCTGGCGGTCCCGCCGGACGCCGCCGAGGTGGACCCCAGGCTGCTGGAGGCACTCGCGGCCCGGCTGAGCGAGCTCGCCGAGCCCGCGGTGCTGGTCATCGACGAGTTCGACCGGGTGACCTCCCCGGAGGTCGCGGAGCAGCTGGCACTCGTCCTGCGCCACGCCGGCCTCGGCCTGCGCCTGGTCATCGGCAGCCGTACCGAGCCCCTGATGCCCCTGCACGGCTACCGGCTGGCCGGCCGGCTGACGGAGATCCGCGCCGCGGAGCTGGCCTTCACCCGTGAGGAGGCCGGCGCCCTGCTCGACCTGCACGGTCTGAGCCTGTCGGCCGAGGCGGTGGGCTCCCTGGTGGACCGTACCCGCGGCTGGGCGGCCGGCCTGCGGCTCTGCGCCCTGGCCGCGCGCGAGAGCCCCGACCCGGAGGCGTACCTCGAGGAATTCGAGGCGGACCGGAGCACGGTGGCGGACTTCCTGCTCGCGGAAGTGCTCAAGGGGCGGCCGGAGGAGGCCCAGGACCTGTTGCTGCGGGTCAGTGTCCTGACCCGGTTCAACCCCGGCCTGGCGAACGCCCTCACCGGCCGGATCGACGCCGAGCCGCTGCTGCGCGCGCTGGTCCGCGATAACGCCTTCGTCGAGGCCCTCGGGCACTCCTCGTACCGGCTCCACCCGCTGTTCAGGGAGATACTCCGGGCCCATCTGCGCGAACGCCTCCCCGCCCTGGAGCCGGAACTGCACCGCAGGGCCGCCCGCTGGCTACGCCGTTCCGGGTCCCTGTACGAGACGCTCGCCCACAGCACCGCCGCGGGCGAATGGGGCTTCACCGCCGCCACGCTCGTCGAGGACCTGGCCATCGGGCAGCTCTTCACCGGCCTGCGCTCCGACGACCTGGTCCGGCTGTGCTCCGAGATGCCGCCCGAGGCCACGGGCACGGCGCCGGAGCTCGTACGGGCGGCCCTTGACCTGTCCCGGTACGACCTCCCCCGCGGCCTCACCCATCTGCGGCGGGCCGGGGAGGAACTCGCGGCCTCCGCCGCCCCGGACGCGCCCGCCGCGCAGCTCGGCCGGGCGCTCCTCGAAGCGCTGGCCGCCCGGCTCTCCGGCTGTCCCGAACGGGCCGAGCAGGCCGCGGAGGCGGCCGTGCGGCTGGGGCAGGAGGTGCCCGCCCGGCTCCTGGACGGGCATCCCGAGCACGGCGCGCTCCTGGGGACGCATCTGGGCTCCGCGCTCCTGTGGGCCGGGCGGTTCGAGGACGCGCGCGCCGCCCTGACCGCCGTGTCCGAGACCTCCCGCTCGGCCTCCGTCGCGCGGCCCCTGGAGGAGTCGAGAGAGCACCTGGCGCTGATCGACTACCTGAACGGCTGGCCGGGCAGGGCCGAACGCAGGGTGCTGGCGGGGTCGTCCGAGGCGGAGCGGCACGGCCCGCCCCCGTCGTCCGGGGCCGAGTCCGGCCTCCGACCCGAACCCGGTCCCGGATCCGGCCCCGAGCGCGGTCCCGCCCCCGAGCCGCCTCCCGACTCGGCCCTCGGCGCCGGACCGGGACCCGGCTTCGGCCCGGGACAGGGGCTCGGGCGCATCGTCCTGGCGGCGGTGGCCGTGGACCGGGACGAGCTGGACCGGGCGCGGGCGCTCCTCGACGAGACGGCGCAGCTCGAAGCGACCGCGCACGATCCGGTGACCGCGGCGGGACAGGCCCTCGCCCTGGGCCGTCTCCTGCTGGTCCAGGGGCATCCGCGCGCCGCCGCCGCGGCGGCGCACCCCGCGGTCGCCGCCGCCGTCGACTCGCCCTGGGCGGCGAGCCACGAGGCGCTGCTCGTCTCAGCGGCCCACCTGGCCGAAGGGCGGGCGGAGCAGGCCGCCGAGGTACTCGACGGCGTGTCCATGGATCATCCGGCGTGCGCCGTGGAGGCGGCGCGGCTGCTGCTCGACGCGGGCCGGACCGGGGCGGCGGCCGAACTCGTCGAGGGCGTCCGGGCCGGCGGCCGGGCCGGACCGGCGGTGACCGTCCGGGCGGCACTGGTCAGGGCGCACATCGCGGAGGAGGCGGGGGACGGCGACACCGCGCGCAAGCTCGTCGCGCAGGCTCTCCTCGACGCCCGGCGCGAGCGGCTGCGGCGGCCGTTCCTGGACGCCAGGCCGTGGATACGGCACCTCCTGGCCGTACCGCCCCTGCGGGAGCTGGCCGCCGGGTGGCTCGCCCCGGGCCCGGCGCCGGCCGGTGCTCCGGGGGCGGGTGAGGCGGGTTCCGCCCCGCTCGCCGTGGGGGAACTGAGCGAGCGCGAGCGCGATGTGCTGCGGCGGCTGGCCCTGATGATGTCGACGGAGGAGATCGCCGCCGACCTGTACCTCTCGGTGAACACGGTGAAGACCCATCTCAAGGGGGCCTACCGGAAGCTGGCGGTGAACCGGCGCAACGACGCGGTCCGCCGTGCCCGCGAGCTCCGGCTGCTGTGAGGCCGAGGCGCCCGCGCCGCATCCCGCGTCCGCCCGCTTCCCTCCGACCGCCCCGCCTCCCCCGCGACGGGTGAAGCGCCGTGCCGGTCCCTCCGCTCCAATGGGACCGGCGGCAGGCCGCTCCGGGCCGCCGCAGGGCCGGCACCGTCCGTGGCCCGGCCTGAGAGGGCGAGGTGGACAGGGTGAGACGCTGGAGCGCTCTGATCGTGCTGGGGACGGCGCAGTTCCTGATGGTGCTGGACTCCTCCGTCATGAACGTCTCCATCAGCCAGCTGGTGGAGGACTTCGACACCGAAGTCACCGCCATCCAGGCCGTCATCACGCTGTACGCGCTGGTCATGGCCGCGTTCATGCTCATCGGCGGTCGGTTCGGGGACATCCTGGGGCGCCGCCGGGTGTTCCTCCTCGGGCTGGTCGTCTACGCCACGGGGTCGGCACTGACCGCCGTGGCGCCCACCCTGTGGGTGCTCGCCCTCGGCTGGTCCATCATCGAGGGGCTGGGCGCCGCCCTGGTGCTGCCGGCGATGGCCGCCCTCGTCGCGGAGTCGTACCGGGGCCGGGACCGGGCCGTCGCCTACGGGGTCATCGGCGGTCTCGCCGGCGCCGGAATCGCGATCGGCCCGCTGCTCGGCGGCTGGGTGACGACGTACCTCACCTGGCGGCTGGTCTTCGCCGGCGAGGTCGTGGTCGTCGTGGCCATCCTGTGCGCGCAGCGGGTGATCCCGAAGACCCCGACCACCGGCCGGCGGCCCCGTCTGGACGGCGTCGGCGCCGCGCTCTCGGCGGCGGGGCTGGGGCTCGGTGTGCTCGGCGTACTGCAGAGCAGCACGTGGGGGTGGGTGGAGCCGCGCAATCCGCCCTTCACGATCCTCGGGTTCGCGCCGACGCTGTTCGTCGTCGCCGCCGGGATCGCCGTCCTGCTCCTCTTCAGGAGCTGGGAGCGGCGGCGCGAGGAGAAGGGTGCCGACCCCCTCGTGCATCTGTCCCTGCTGCGCAGGCCGACGCTGCGGTCCGGACTGATGACCCTCGTGAGCCAGAACCTCATCCTGCTCGGCCTGTTCTTCACGATCCCCCTGTACCTCCAGGTGGTGCAGGGGTTCAACGCCTTCGAGACGGGCGTGCGGCTGCTCCCGGTGTCCGTCGCGATGGTCGTGGTGTCGCTGTCCGGAACGGCGCTCGGGCGGTGGGTGGGGCCGCGCCGGGTGGTCAGGCTGGCCCTGGTGACCCTGCTGGGCGCCATCGTGTGGCTGCTGGCCACCATCGACCCCGTCATCGACGACGCGCAGTTCGCCGGCGCCATGGCGGTGCTGGGCGTGGGCATGGGGCTGCTCGCCTCGCAGCTGGGCAACATCGTGCAGTCCAGCGTCGGCGAGGGCGAGCGCAGCGAGGTCGGCGGGTTCCAGTTCACGGCGCAGAACCTCGGCTCCGCGCTGGGCACCGCGCTCATCGGCTCGATCCTGATCGGCTCCCTGGCCAATGCCTTCACCACCCAGGTGGCGAAGGACCCCAGCCTGTCCGACGAGGCCCGCCATCAGACCGGTGTGGCGCTGGAGGCCGGGGTCAGCTTCGTCTCCACCGATCAGGTGCGTACGGGGGCCGAGCAGGCCGGGTTGCCGGCCTCGGAGGTCGACGCCGTCACGAACTCCTACGCCTCGGCGCAGCTCGACGGGCTCAAGGCGGCGATCTTCGCCACCGGCGGCATCGCGCTCGCGAGCTTCGCGGTGACCCGGCACCTGCCGACGCGCCGTTCCGCCGGGCCGGACGCCGCCGCCCCGCCCGGCACGGGCCCCGAGCCCGACGAGGAAGCGGACGAGGGCGGGGACAGGCCGGTGTCCTGAAACCGGGCCCCGACTCACCTGTACGAGGTGAGGCGGGGGGCGCGTCACCGGCGCACGCTCGTAACGAGAGAGTCGCCCGTCCGTCTCCCAGGCCACCGCGGGAGAGCTGCTGATGCACTACGAGATCCGCGTCGAGGGACACATGTCGGACACGCTGGCCAACGCGTTCCCGGAGTTCAGCCATGTGGTGATGGCCGGCCAGACGGTGCTGTTCGGCCCCGTCGTCGACGAGGCGCACCTGTACGGGCTGCTGGCCCGCCTCCAGTCGCTGGGCCTGCACCTCGTGGAGATGCGCCAGCTGCCGGGGCACTGATCCGCCCGGCCCGATCGGGCGGACCGAGAACCGTGATCCCGACCGAACGAGGAGGAGACATGACCACGTCGCCTGGCCCGGCGCCCAGCGCCGGACCGGAACCCATGGCCGGCGGCGCGCCTTCCGCGCCGGACCCCGCGGACCAGCTGGCGCGGCTCGGCCGCTCGTGGACCTGGATCATGGGCGCGGCCGTCGCGACCCTGGTGCCGGGCATCCTGGCACTGGTCTGGCCCGATGTGACCCTGCACGTCCTGGCCGTGCTGATCGGTCTGTATCTGCTGGTGATCGGCGTGTTCCGGTTCGTGGCCGTGTTCGCGCGCGAGGAGGCCGGCGAGCGTCTGCCGGGGCTGCTCCTGGCCGTACTGTGCGTCCTCGGCGGGGTGCTGTGCCTGCGGAACCCGCTGCAGACGATCGCCGCGCTCTCCCTGATCGTCGGCGCCGTCTGGCTGGTCTCGGGCATCTTCAGCCTCTACACCGCCGTCGCCACCAGGAACCTGCCGCACCGCGGTGCCGTCATGGCCGTCGGGATCCTCGGCATCGTCGCGGGAATCGTGGTCCTCGCGCTGCCCTCCGAGTCGGCGCAGGCCCTGACGCGGCTGCTGGGCCTGTGGCTCGTCCTGCTCGGCGCGGCCGAGGCCGCGGTCGCCCTGTCGTGGCGGTCCACGCTCCGCAGGGCGGGCGTCAAGGGCAGCCGGGACGAGACCGGGACGGCGGCCCCCTGATCATCCACAGGGGCCCCGCCCACTCACCCGTGCCGGGTGAGGCACCCGCCTCCTCGCCATGGGCACGCTGAAGAGGAGAGCCGACCGGAGGTCGGCCGCCGGATCGGAGGAGACATGTACCTGGCCTACGACTTTCCACTGCTCAGCACCTTCTGGGCCCTGCTGTGGTTCTTCCTGTGGATCCTGTGGTTCGTGCTCCTCTTCCGGATCATCGTCGACATCTTCCGGGACGACGACATGAACGGGTGGGCGAAGGCGGGCTGGCTGGCCTTCGCGGTCCTGCTGCCCTTCCTCGGCGTCTTCGTCTACGTGATCGCCCGCGGCAAGGGCATGGGACGCCGTGAGATAGCGCAGGCCCGGGCCCAGCAGAAGGAGTTCGACTCGTACATCCGCGAGACCGCGTCCGCCCCCGCCCGGCCGAGCAGTGTCGACGAACTGGCCAGGCTGTCCGAACTCCGCTCCCGGGGAGACATCACCGACGAGGAGTTCCGCCAGGCGAAGGCGCTGGTCCTGTCCGAGAACGGCCCGACCGTGAGCTCCCCGCCCTCGGGGACCGCCCCCGGGCTCTGACCCCCTGTCCGGCACACGAATCGAGGCACCGAGATGACCGCCACGCACACTCCGCACCCGGTACACACGACGAAGCAGGCATGGGCCGGCGGGGTGACGGTGTTCGCCGCCGTCATGCTCGGCATCACCGGCATCGTCGGGATCTTCCGGGGCATCATGGCGATCGCCGAGGACGAGGTCTTCGTCAACACGCCCAACTACGTCTTCAAGTTCGACCTGACCAGCTGGGGCTGGATCCACCTCGCCCTGGGAATCGTCGCCGTGATCGTGAGCCTGGGACTGTTCCGGCCGACGATGTGGGCGCGGGTGGCCGGCGTGGGCATCGCCGGACTCGTCATCATCGCCAACTTCATGTCCCTGCCGTACTACCCGGCCTGGTCGATCCTCATGGTCGCCATGTCGGGGTTCGTCATCTGGGCACTGTGCGTGGGCGGAGGGGACGGGACCACGACGGAATGAACGGGAGTGCACCGGGGGCGGCCGGGGCGGCGGTGAGGGCGACCCTCACCGCCGCTCCTCGGTCTCCTCACCGCGCGTGCGCGGAGCGGACGCGCGGTGCCACAAGATCAGGGTAGTCATCGATGTCCGACGGCCGCCTGTGCTTCTTCCGTCGCTCCGGCCGGGCTCGGGGAGGCCGCGTGGTAGTCGTCCGAGTCGCTCCGGACCGTGCCGGAGGTGATGTGTCCGGCGAGTCCGAGGAGCAGGAAGAGCCAGACCAGGACCTGTGCGGGCGTGCCCAGGAGCAGCGGCCGGGTAGCGGACGCCGGCTGCGCGGCGGCGGGCTGGGGGGTGTCGCCCAGGAGTCCCTTGGGGTACACGGGCGTCAGCATCATCGCGTAGGCGGTCAGCCGCATCCGGTACCGGACGACGGCCGCCGTGGCGCCGAAGACCGGCTCGGGCAGGCGTCCCAGGACGATGCCGATCAGCCAGAACACCCAGCCGATCGCGAACCAGCCGGTCTGCGCGAGGCTGGCGACGATCGAGGCCGGGATCATGAGGATCAGCCGGAAGAACACCGCCCAGCGGTTGAGCGGAGTGCTGCGCAGCTCGATCCGGACCGGGTGGCCGGGGGCCTCGAAGGAGAACGGCGGGTAGCGGTCGACGAGGAGGGTCGCGCTCGCCAGGACCCGTGTCTGATAGGCGAGGACCGAGCCGAGGAAGGACGCGATCGGATCGGGGAGCCGTCCCAGGACGAGTGCGCCGAACCAGCCCGCGATCGTGACGAAGAACGCCGCGAGGGACAGTACGGCGACGACGATGAACTGCGGCACGAGCAGCAGCCAGCGCAGCAGCACCGTCCAACGGCGCTGGCGGCCCGGTGGGGGCACGTCGAGGACCGGACGCCATTCGCCGCCGTCGAGATCGTCCGAGGTGCGGGGGTCCCAGCCTGTCGCCATGGTCGGCTCCGTCTCCTCCTGGATTTCCGGGTCGATGGTCGTCTACGGCGAGGGGCGGTACGCGTGCCCACGCCTCGGCGATCCAGCGGGCCGTGATCCGGTTCCGCGGTCACCTCGATGGTGGCGCGGCCCGCCCGGCCCCGCACCAGGACAGCGGCCACTGGGGGGGACGGCGGGGAGAGGGGTGAGGGCGGCCCTGCCTCGAACCGTGACGCGCGTCGGCGGCTCGGCGGGCAGGGGCCGGGTCTCCTACTCGGCCGTCTCGTACGCGCCCGAGAGCGCCTCGACGTCCTTCCAGACCCGGGCCGAGCGCGCCGCGTCGACGACCGGGCGCCGGACCGCCCCGAGCGCCCAGGCCTGCTGCGCCCCGGTGGCGGAGTCCTTGCCGTGGAGTTCGACGGCGTGCGCGGAGAAGTCCCGTACGAGTACGGCGAACAGCTCGTCGAGGACGTCCTCGTCGAGTCCCGTCAGGCGGGCCTGCTCCAGGACCAGCTGTCCGTGGACGACGAGCGCGAACAGCTGGCCGACGGCGAGCAGCAGGTCCAGGTCGCGGCTCTGCTCCTCGTCGGGCGCGGCGGTGGTGACGAACGCGCAGAGGGCGTCGGCCTGCTCGCGGAAGCGGCCGGCGTTGGGCAGATGGGCGTACGCCTCGTACGCGGGCCGCCAGTCGTGGAAGCGTACGGACCCCAGGCCGCGGGCCGGGCCCTGGCGGAAGAGGAAGGTGTCGTCCGCGGCGTCCAGGCGGGTCGGGACGGGCTCGTACGCGGCCGGGTCGAGCAGGTGGTTCCGCATGAACTTGAGGATCAGCGCCAGGTTGACGTGGACGGTGCCCTCCAGCTTCGGCAGGCCGCGGATCTCCACCGCCGCCTGGGCGAAGTAGTTGTCCTTCTCGAAGCCCTTGGCGGCGATGACGTCCCACATCAGGTCGATGACCTTCTCGCCCTCCGTGGTCACCTTCATCTTCGTCATCGGGTTGAAGAGGAGGTAGCGGCGGTCGTCGGCTCCCGCCGAGCGGAAGTGGTCGACGGCGCGGTCGCTGAACAGCTTCATGCCGACGAGCCGGACGTACGCGTCGGTCAGCTCGCGCCGCACGTGCGGGAATGCGGTGACGGGACGGCCGTACAGGACGCGGTTGTGGGCGTGGGTGACCGCCTCGTACATCGCGTGCTCGCAGATGCCGATCGAGGCGGTGCACAGGTTGAACCTGCCGACGTTCCGCCTTTCGGGTCCGGTGGACGAGGGGGGTCGGTCGGGTTCGGGAGGGCGCGTCTCAGTGCCCGGCGGCGAGCCGGTGCAGCGTGGCGAGGACGTCGTCGAGCCAGGCGAGCGTCATCCGCTCGTACGCGATGCCGCCGCGCAGCACGACGTGCTGGAGTTCCCGGCCCGCGTCGGGCGGACCTCCGGCCGCGCCGGGCGCATCGGGTCCCGTGAAGTCGCGTTCCTCACCGGCGAGGTAGTGCGCGAGGCGTTCCGTGTGCGCCTGCCGGTGCCGTTCCACCTCGTGGATCAGCGCGGCGGGGTCGTCGAAGGCCGCGCCCCGGATCTTCACCGCGAGGTCGTGCCGGAGGCTCTCGGGTTCGACCGGCCGGTGCAGCCAGGCGGACAGGGCGCTGCGGCCGGGGTCCGCGACGGAGTACTCCTTCTTGTCCGGGCGGCCCTGCTGGGGCACGTCCCGGACGTCGATCCAGCCGTCGCCCTCCATGCGCTTGAGCACGCGGTAGATCTGCTGATGGCTGGCCGTCCAGAAGTAACCGATGGAACGCTCGAAGCGCCGGTCCAGCTCGTAGCCGGACCCGGGCTTCTCCAGCAGGGACACGAGAATCGCGTGTTCGATCGCCACACCGGAATCTTTCTGTGCAACTCGTTGCATAGGCAAGTCGGCGCGGCCGGATGAGACGCGGCTCACCGCGGGAGGGGCCCGCCCGCTACGGCGCGACGTCCGCGCGCCGTCCGCGGCGGAGCATCGCCAGGCGGCTCGCCGTACGGTCCAGGTCGCGCAGGAGGCAGGAGCCCTCGGACAGTCCGGCCAGCGGGTCGGCGCCGATCAGGAACAGGGGGCAGGTAGAGCTGTCGGACGGTCATCTCGTCGAGGAGGACGGGAGCGATGGTGAAGTGCCCGCCGCGCTCCTGGTCGAGCAGCGAGGCGAAGACGCTCGGCGAGTCGAACCGGGGCGCCCGTAACCAGTCGACGGCGCCGCCCGCGGAGAGCAGGGCGGCGCACTGGAGGTCGCCGATCAGCCCGTGGCCGGCGATCGGGGGGTACTCGGGCACGAGCGACCTCGATTCTCCTGCGGACCCTGGTCATCGGGAGGGCGGCGGGACGGGGGCCGTCGCGGCGCTCCTCGCGACGACCCCCGTCAGTCCACCGGCCAGGTGTGGGCCGGAGCGTTCAGATGCATGTACTCGACGTACTGCTCAGTCATCCGCCGCAGGGCCTCGTGCCGGTCGGCGTGCCCGTGCTCCTGGAGGTGACGGACCGTCTCCGCCTGCCACACGGCGCCGTTGCGGCCGGTGACGCACCGCTGCTCGATGACCCCGAGCAGCGGCTCCCGCCGGGCCGCGTCCAGGCCCATCCGCTCCAGGCCCCGGTCCGCCAGCGGCAGCAGGCGCCGCAGCACCAGCTCCGTCACCGGGACCTCGCCCGCCCCGGGCCAGTACAGCTGCGCGTCGATGCCGTGCCGTGCGGCGGTGTGCAGGTTCTCCTCCGCCGCCGCGAAGGACATCCGCGACCAGACCGGCCGGTCCTCGTCGACGAGGGCGCGGACCAGGCCGTAGTAGAACGCGCCGTTCGACAGCACGTCGGCCACCGTGGGGCCCGCCGGCAGGACCCGGTTCTCCACCCGCAGGTGGGGGACGCCGTCGACCACGTCGTACACGGGCCGGTTCCAGCGGTAGACCGTCCCGTTGTGCAGGGTGAGCTCGGAGAGAGCGGGGGTCCCGCCGCGCGCGAGCGTCTCCTCCGGGTCCTCGTCGTCGCAGAGCGGCAGCAGCGCGGGAAAGTAGCGCGCGTTCTCCTCGAAGAGGTCGAAGACGGAGGTGATCCACCGCTCGCCGAACCACACCCTCGGCCGGACCCCCTGCACCTTGATCTCGTCGGGCCGGGTGTCGGTGGCCTGCTCGAACAGCGGGACGCGCGTCTCGCGCCACAGCTCCTTGCCGAACAGGAAGGGCGAGTTCGCCGCCAGGGCCACCTGCACGCCCGCCACGGCCTGCGCGGCGTTCCAGCAGCCGGCGAACTCGTCCGGGGCGACCTGCAGATGGAACTGGGTGCTGGTGCACGCCGCCTCGGGCGTGATCGTCCCGGCGTAGGTCCGCAGCCGTTCCACGCCGTCGACCGAGATCAGCAGGTCCTCTCCCCGCGCGGCGAAGATCTGCTCGTTCAGCAGGTGGTAGCGCGGGTTCTCGGACAGCGATTCGGGACCTGTGTCCTTCAGCTCCAGCGTCGGCAGGATCCCGATCATGACCAGGTGCGCGCCGATCGCCGCCGCCTTCTCCTCGGCGTGGTTCAGCGCGCCGCGGATCTCCCGCTCCCAGGAGTCGGGGCCGCCCGCCGCCAGCCTCCGGGGCTCGATGTTGATCTCCAGGTTGAACCGGCCCAGCTCGGTCGACCAGGAGGGGTCCGCGATCGCCGCCAGCACGTCCGGTCCGCGCATCGCGGGCTCGGCTGCTCCGTCCACGAGGTTCAGTTCGATCTCGAGACCCACCTGTGGCCGTTCGAAGTCGAAGCGCGACTCGCGCAGCATCCGCGCGAACACGTCCAGGCAGGAGTGCGTCTTGTTCCGGAACCGGCGACGGTCTTCACGGGTGAAATCCAGCGCCGGGACATCACGTCCCATCGGTCCCTCCGGGTCTCGTCGGCACGGACCCCCACCCCTCAGCGTCCCACTCCGGAGGCCGCCCAACCACCGAAGCCCGGCTCGGCGCCCTCCCGTCCCGTCACGTCACGCCGGGTCCGGGCCGGGTTCGGGGCAGGTCCCCGGCTCCGGTCCTCCGGTCGCCGTCCGCCCACGTACGGCCCCGGCGTAGGCTTCGCCGGAAGGGACGCTGTGGGGCACGGGCCGGTCTTGACCCGGCCGGGCGGGGCTGGACGGGGGCGGGGCGATGACGGCCGGTACGGGACGGACGACGGGTACGGCGGGAACGGCGGCGGGCACAGCGGGGACGTGGGGCTCGGCCCTGGATTCGGTCGTGGTGTACGCCCAGGGCGCGCTGTGCCGCCGACTGGCCCGGGGCGCCGTACCGTCCGACGGTCGGGTACGGGTGACCGGGCTCCCCCGCACCCTGGACCCCGGCTCGCTCCGCGCCCGCGTCCTCGGTGCCTCCGGCCTGCGGGTGACCGAGGCCCGGATCGAGGTCGGGGCGGAGCCGCTCGACACGGACGACGGTTCCCGGGACGCCCTGCGGCACGAGGTGGAGCGGCTGCGTGACGCGGCCTCGGCCGCGCGGGGACGCCGGGACCGGCAGCTGGGCCTGATCGCCGAGGCCGGCGGACTGCACCCGGTGGCCCCGGCCCGCAAGCGCGACGACCCGCACCGCCGCACACCCGTCGACGCATGGCTGGAACTCGCCGATTTCGTCGACGCCCGGCTGGCCGGACTGCACGCCCGGCTCGGCGAGCTCGAAATGGCCCTGGAGCACGCCGACCACGCGTTCGACCTCGCTTCGGACCGGCTGGCCCGCGCCTCCGGCGACGCTCCGCAGGCGCACGTGGAGACGACGGTCTCCGCGGTCCTCACCGTCGGGGGCGGATCCGACACCGAGGCGGAGGAGGTGGAGCTGGAGGTGGAGTACGGCGTCCCGGGCGCCGTCTGGGTCCCCGCGTACCGGCTCACCCACCGTCAGGGCGACGGCACCGGGCGGCTGGTACTGCGCGCCTCGGTCGCCCAGCGCACCGGCGAGGACTGGACCGGGGTGCGCCTCGCCCTGGCCACCGCCGACCTCCGGCGCCGCACCGACCTGCCGAAGCTCCGCTCGATCAGGATCGGCCGCCGTCAGGAGGCCCCCGCTCCGTCCGGCTGGCGTGAGCCTCCAACAGGCCTCGCGGACCTCTTCACCGGATACGAGGCCGCCGGCCCCCGGCCCCGCACGGCAGGCGGCTTCGCCATCGGTGCTGCCGCTTCCGCACCCGCCCCGGCCGGGGACACCGGCATGGCCGTCGGCGGCGCCGCACCCGGCCCGTACCCGCCGCAGTCGACCGGGCTCCCCGTCCCCGGCGGCACGTACGGCGCCGCACCCGACGCCTTCGGCGGTGCGGAGTCGCCCGACCTCGCCCACCCGCGCCCCTCCGCACCCGGCCGGGCCCGGGCATCCCTCCCCGCCTTCGGGGGGCCGCCGCGGGCCCCCGCCGCCGCTCCCGCTCCCGCCCCGCCCGGCGGGATGCCGGTGCCGCCGCCCCCGCCGCCGGTTCCCGGTCCGCCCCAGCCGAGCGCGGACGACCTCGACTACGCCTCCCTCGTCCTGAGCGGCCCCGACGGTCCGGGCGAGCACCGGGGCCGGCTGTTCCCCGGCACCGGCTTCGACGCGGTGGCCGTCGAGTACCGCCGCCGTGCCGAGGCGGTGGCCTTCCTGCCGCTGCCCGGACACGCCGTGCGCCCGCGCGAGTCGGCCGGTTCCTTCGACCACCGCTTCGACGCCGTCGCCCGTGTCGACGTCCCCTCGGACGGCACCTGGCACACCGTCACCGTCGCGGAGATCCCCGTCGGCCTGCGCACCGAGTACGTCTGCGCGCCCTCCGTGGAACAGACCGTGTACGCGACGCTCGTGCTCTCCAACGCCACCGGTCAGGCCCTCCTCGCGGGCCCGGTCGAGGTCACCGTCGACGACGAGTTCCTGCTGACCGCGGCTCTGCCCACGCTCGCCCCCGGCGGCGTCAGCCGGGTGGGGCTCGGCCCGGCCGAGGGCATCCGGGTCACCCGCCGCGCGAACCTGCGCGAGTCCACGGCGGGCCTGCGCAACAACGTCACCGTGCTCGACCACCACGTCCACGTGGAACTGGCCAACGGGCTCAAGGGGCCCGCCGCCGTCGAGGTCCGCGAGCGGGTGCCGGTGACCTCCGATCCGGACGTCCGGATCGAGGAGGCCGCCGACTGGGTCGCTCCGGACGACGGCGCCGGACCCGAACAGCACGCCCCGGGCACCCGACTCTGGCGGGTCGAGCTGCCCGCCGGCGCCACCACCGTCCTCGACGGCCGTTACGAGATCCGCATCCCGGCCGGCAAAGCCCTGGTCGGCGGCAACCGCAGGAGCTGAGACACCATGTCCACGGCCACCAAGACCATCGCCGTCACCGCCCTCCCCCTCCCCGTCACCGCCGTCACCTGCCTTGAGGACCGCGCCCACATCGAGCGCACCGTCGTCCTCGACCTGGAGGCCGGGGTCCAGCGGCTGCGCCTCGGACCGATCGCCGCGACCGCCGTCGACCGTACGCTCCACGCCGAACCGGCCTCGGGCCCTGCGGCCACGGTGCTCGACGCCCGTGTCGTGCGCGCCTGGACCCCGCGCGGGCCGCGCCCCCCGGCCGACGACGACTCGGCCCTGCGCCACCGCGCCCACGCCCTGGAGGAGGAACGGCGCGGCCTGGAGCAGCGCCGCGACCGGCTCCACACCCGGCTGGACCTGCTCAACAGCCTCACCACCGACCTGCTCCGGGAGATCCGCGAGGGCGCCGGTCACGGCGAGACGGAGGGGGCCCGCTGGGCCGCCGAGCTGGACCGGGTGGACACCGAGCGCGACACGTACGGCGAGCGGCTGCGTACCGCCGACGCCCGGCTCGCCTCGCTCGCCCGAGAACTCGCCGATGTCCAGAGGGCCATGGAGCTGGCCGAGGAGGAGCCCGCCGACCTGGTGGCCCACGTCGAACTGACCGTGGACGTCTCCGCCGCCGGGCCGGTCGGGCTGCACCTGAGCCATCTCACCCCGTGCGCGCTCTGGCGCCCCGCCTACCGGGCCGTGCTCGACGGCGACTCCCTGACCCTGGAGTCCGAGGCGGTGGTCTGGCAGCGCACCGGCGAGGACTGGTCCGACGTACGCCTGACGCTGTCGACGGCCCGGTCGGCGCTGGCCACCGATCCCCCGCACCTCGGCGAGGACCGGCTGACGCTCAAGGACCGCACGGCGGCGGAGCGCCGTACGGTCGACGTGGAACTGCGCGAGGAGGAGATCGGCACGCTCGGCCCCGCCGCCACCGTGCTCGGTCTCCCCGGGGTCGACGACGGCGGCGAGACCCGTGTGCTGCACTCCCCGGCGCCCGTCTCGGTGCCTTCCGACGGCCGCGCCCACCGGGTGCCGCTGTCCGCGTTCACCACGGCCGCGAGCAGTGAGTACGACTGCTCGCCCGAGGTGTCGCCGCTGGTCAGCCAGGTGGTGCGGTTCGACAACCGGTCGGGGCACGCCCTGCTCGCCGGCCCCGTGGACCTGGTCAGGGGCGGCGGCTTCAGCGGTCGCGGCACCCTGGACTTCACGACGCCCGGCGCCCCGGTCGAGCTGGCCTTCGGCAGCCGTGACGACCACCGGGTCGTCCGTCGCACCGAGGAGTCCCGCGAGACGACCGGGCTGACCCAGCGGACCGTGGTCACGCGCACGGTCCGGCTGCATGTGTCCCGGTTCTCCGCCCCCGGGGAGCGCGAGGACCGGACGGTCGTGCTGCGGGAGCGGATCCCGGTCTCCGAGGTGTCGGCGGTGGAGGTACGGCTGCGCGGGGAGTCCTGCTCCCCGGCACCCGACGCGGTCGACGCCGAGGGCATCGTCCGCTGGGACGTCACCCTCCCACCGGGCGGCCGTCGTACGGTCACACTGGTCTACGAGCTGACGGCGAGCGCGAAGGTCGCCGGGCTCTGACGTCAGCCCCCGGCCGCTCGCGCGTCCGGGGGTGACTGACCGTCGCCTTGGGCTGCCTCCGCGTGTTCTCTCCGTCGTGCGGTCCGCCGTGAGCGACCATACGGACGCCGCGTCGCGCGCTCGACACCGAAGACGCAGCCGACACCGGTGGCGCAGCCGGTGCCGGGACGGGCGGCCGGCGGACGGAACCACCGCGACAGGAAGAAGGACGGACGTGTCCGGCAGCGAGAGCGAGAACCCGGCAATCCCCTCCCCCACCCCCACGGATACCCGGCCCAGGACGAACCGCGACTGGTGGCCGAACCAGCTGGACCTCCAGGTGCTCCACCAGCACTCGCCCCTGGCCGATCCCATGGACGAGGGCTTCGACTACGCGACGGAGTTCGCGACCGTGGACGTCGAAGCCCTGAAGCGGGACGTCATCGAGGTGATGACGGCTTCGCAGGACTGGTGGCCCGCCGACTACGGCCACTACGGGCCGCTGTTCATCCGGATGAGCTGGCACGCAGCGGGCACGTACCGCATCGAGGACGGGCGGGGCGGCGGCGGCTCCGGTGCGCAGCGGTTCGCGCCGCTCAACAGCTGGCCGGACAACGCGAGCCTCGACAAGGCGCGCCGTCTGCTGTGGCCGGTGAAGCAGAAGTACGGCCGGAAGCTCTCCTGGGCCGACCTCCTGGTGTTCGCGGGCAACTGCGCCATGGAATCGATGGGGTTCAAGACCTTCGGCTTCGGGTTCGGCCGGGAGGACATCTGGGAGCCGGAGGAGGTCTTCTGGGGCCCCGAGAACACCTGGCTCGGCGACGAGCGCTACCGCGGCGACCGGGATCTCACCGGCCCGTTCGGCGCCGTGCAGATGGGTCTGATCTACGTCAACCCCGAGGGCCCCAACGGGAATCCGGATCCGGTCGCCGCCGCCCGGGACATCCGCGAGACCTTCGGCCGCATGGCGATGAACGACGAGGAGACGGTCGCGCTCATCATCGGCGGCCACACCTTCGGCAAGTGCCACGGCGCGGTCGACCCCTCCTGTATCGGTCCGGAGCCCGAGGCCGCCCCCCTCGAGCAGCAGGCCATCGGCTGGCGGAACACCTGCGGCAGCGGCAAGGGCGCCGACGCGCTGACCAGCGGCCTGGAAGGCGCGTGGACCTCCGAGCCGACGAAGTGGGACAACGGCTACCTGGACAACCTGTTCCGCTACGACTGGGAGCTGACGACGAGCCCGGCCGGCGCCCAGCAGTGGACGCCCACGGACGCCTCGGCCCAGGGCACCGTGCCCGACGCCCACGACCCGTCGAAGCGGCACGCGCCCATGATGCTGACGACGGACCTCTCGCTGAAGCTGGACCCGGTCTACGGTCCGATCGCCAAGGGCTTCCACGAGAACCCGGAGCGGCTCGCGGACGCGTTCGCCAAGGCCTGGTACAAGCTGCTGCACCGTGACATGGGACCCGTGTCGCGCTACCTCGGCCCGTGGATCCCCGAGCCTCAGCTGTGGCAGGACCCCGTCCCCGAGGCCGGCCACCCGATGGTCGGCGACGCCGAGGTCACCGCGCTCAAGAGCGCGGTCCTGTCCTCGGGGCTCTCGCTCGCCCAGCTGGTCACCACCGCCTGGGCGGCGGCGGCGAGCTTCCGCGGCACCGACAAGCGCGGCGGGGCGAACGGCGCCCGCATCCGGCTCTCGCCGCAGAAGGACTGGGAGGTCAACGACCTTCCCGAGGTGGCCCAGACCGTGCGGACCCTGGACGGGCTCCGCCAGGAGTTCGACGACGCGCAGTCCGGCGGGACGCGGATCTCGCTCGCCGACATGATCGTCCTGGGCGGCTGCGCGGCCGTCGAGCAGGCGGCGCGGAACGCCGGGCACGACATCACCGTCCCGTTCTCCCCGGGCCGTACGGACGCCTCGCAGGAGCAGACCGACGTCGAGTCGTTCGCCGTGCTCGAACCCCGGGCCGACGGCTTCCGCAACTACCTCAGGGCGGGCGAGAAGCTCTCGCCGGAGACGCTGCTGCTGGACCGTGCGAGCCTGCTGACGCTCACCGCCCCCGAGATGACGGTCCTGGTCGGCGGCATGCGGGTCCTGGACACCGGTTTCGCGCGCTCCCGGCACGGTCTGTTCACGGACCGGCCGGGGGCGCTGACGAACGACTTCTTCGTGAACCTGCTGGACATGGGCACGGAGTGGAAGCCGTCGACGGCGACCGAGAACGTGTACGAGGGCCGGAACCGCGCCACGGGCGAGGTCCGGTGGACGGCCACCGCCGCCGACCTCGTCTTCGGCTCGCACTCCCAGCTCCGGGCCCTCTCGGAGGTGTACGGGTCCCAGGACGCGGGAGAGAAGTTCGTCCGCGACTTCGTGGCGGCATGGGACAAGGTCATGAACCTCGACCGGTTCGACCTCGCCTGAGAGCGCCGCTCGGATCGTAGACCGCTGATCCGGTCCGAGAGCGGTGCTCTCGACTGAGGCAGACACTCCGGCCCGAGACCGCCGCTCAGGGTCGAGATCGGCGCTCCGAGTCGAGAGCAGTGCCCCGGTCGGCCGTATGTCGGCCGGCCGGGGCCGTGCGCTCACGGGGTCACGGGTTCACGGGCCCCGCTCGTGGGGGATCCTCTCCCCCCTCTTCGACGGCGACGGGGAGCCGGTTCTCGGCCGGCGGCAGCGGGCAGGTCGCGAAGTCGGTGCAGGCGCAGGGCAGGTTGGTCGCGCGGGCCGTGGCTCGCTGCACGGGGAGGCCGCTCGCGCCGAAGACGACGACGGGTCCGTACGGGGTTCCGCACGGGTCCGTCCGAAGGGCGAGCTCAGGGTGCGCCGGGGGCGCGGTGGTCGCGTGGGCGACGGCCGACTGCCGGGACGAGGGCCTCGCTGTCAGCCGGAACAGGACGTGGTCGTGACGCGCACGTAGTCCACGTGTCGGCGCGTCACGAGCGGGGTCATACGACCAGCAAAGCACAACTCCCGCACCGTCGTGCGGTGTTCTTCCCGAATGGACGATCCCCTAGACGCCGTCGTCCGGGTCCCCTAGACGCCGTCGTCCGGGGCGGGCGTCCCGGCCGTGCGGCGGAAGGCGGCCCGGTGGGCGCTGGGCCGGTGGCCGGTGTGGCGGGCGAAGAGCGCGGCGAAGGTACCGGGGTCCTGGTAGCCGACGGCCGCGGCGACGGCGGCGACGGTGCGGTCGGTGGTCTCCAGGAGGTGGCGGGCGCGGCGCACCCGGGAGGCCTGGAGATGCGCGAGCGGGCTGCGTCCGGTCTCCTCGGCGAAGCGGCGCAGCAGGGTGCGGGTGCTCACCCGGAAGGCGTCCGCGAGCGCGGCGAGGTCGTAGCGCTCGGCAAGGTTCTGGTCGAGGCGCCGCATGACCCGCCGGGAGAACTCCCGGCCCGGCTGAGGGAGGAGCCGGGGGTCGACGTACGGGGTCTGGGAGGTCCGGGCGTCGTCGACGAGGGTCAGGCGTGCGGTGCTACGGGCGACCCGGGCGCCGCTGTGCCGGCGGATCAGGTCCATCGCGAAGTCGTACATGGCGCTGAAGGCGGCCGTGGTGGTCACCCCGGCGTCGGTGACGACCAGGTGCTCGGGCCGTACGTCGGCCTCCGGGCAGCGCCTGGCCAGTTCGTCCGCGTGCAGCCAGGAGGTGGTGGCCCGGCGGCCGTCGAGGAGCCCGGCCTCGGCGAGCAGGTACGCGCCGACGCAGAGGGAGACGACGGCGGTGCCGCTCGCGGCCTGCGCGCGGATCGCCGCGATCTCGGGGGCGAGCCGGACGAGCCGTTCGTCGAGGTCCGCGTCCAGCCGGAGTTCGAAGCCGGGGACCACGAGGACGTCGACCTCGCGCAGCGGCCGTACGTCCAGGACCGCGCCGCCCGAGGCGGTGACCCGGCGGCGCGGCGAGACGACCGTCACCCGGTAGCCGGGCGCGTCGGGCCCGTCGATGTGCCCGGCCATCGTCAACAGGTCGGGGACGCCGAACACTTCGGAAGCGAAGCAGTCCGGGTAGGCCAGGATCCCGATGCGCAGCGCGCCCGCACCGGCGTCCGCCGGTACGAGGTCCGCCCCGAGGCTCTCCCTCACCTGCCGGGTCGTCTCCACCATCGCCCCTGCCTCCTGCTCCACGGCCCCGGCACCGAGCCCGTGCCGCTCGGCTCCCCCTCGCGTGGCGAGATTACCCCCGACCCAGGCGATCCCGCCCCTCACGCGGCGGGCGGCCCCGGGGCCAGGCTGACCGCATGAGAGAAGACGATCCGATCGACGACTTCACCCGCCGGGGCATGACCGTGGAGGGGGTGGAGAAGACCGTGTACGTGGCCGGGGCGGGGCCCGCGGTCGTGGTGCTGCCCGAGATGCCGGGCATCAGTCCCGACGTGCTGCGGCTCGCACGCTGGGTGCGGGACGCGGGCTTCACCGTCCATGTGCCCTCCCTGTTCGGGACGGACGGCGCCTTCCCCACGGTCGAGGGCGGTCAGGAGGTCGTCCGCCGCGCCTGTGTCAGCGCCGAGTTCCGGGCCTTCGCCGGGGGCGGCACCAGCCCGGTGACCCGCTGGCTGCGCGGCCTCGCCCGTCAGGCCCACGCCGCATGCGGCGGGCCGGGGGTGGGCGCGATCGGCCTGTGCTTCACCGGCAACTTCGCGCTCACCATGGCCCTGGAGCCTTCGGTGATCGCGCCGGTGGTCAACCATCCGTCGCTGCCGCTCGACGATCCCGGCGGGCTCGAACTAGACGAGGCGGACGCGCGCGCGGTGCGCGACCGCCTCGCCCGGGACGGACTGACCGTCCTCGCCTACCGCTTCGAGGGCGACCGCTGGTGCACGGGGCAGCGTTTCGCGGCCTATCGAGCGCTGCTCGGCGAGGCCTTCGACGGGCGCGTCCTCCCGGACGGCGCCGCCAACCCGGCGCCGCCGCCGTTCTTCGGCGAGGTGGTCGGCGCCCCGCACAGCGTCGTCACCGCCCACCTGGTCGACGAGGCGGGCCATCCCACGGTCCGGGCCCGCGACGAGATCCTGGCCTTCCTCGCCGACCGCCTGCACCCGCACGGACTCCCGGGACCGTCCCGGGAGCCGGCCTGATCCGGAATACAGGCCTAGCGACCCTGGAGCGCCTTGACGTTGTCGCCGAACGTCCAGCCCTTCGACCCGTCCCAGTTCGCCGACCAGGTCATCAGGCCCTTGAGCCCACCGCCGTAGTGGTTCCAGGCCTGGGCGACCGCGGACGGTGCCATGTGGCCGCCGCCCGCGCCGGGCTGCGCGGGGAGGCCGGGGACCTGCTTGTCGTACGGCACCCGGATGGTGGTGCCCTGGATCACGAGGCCCTTGTTCAGACAGTCGGTCTGCGCGACGAACCCGGCGACGGTCCCGGCGGAGTACGAGTCGCCCGAGCAGCCGTACATGCTGCCGTTGTAGTACTGCATGTTGAGCCACCACAGGCGCCCGTTGTCCGCGTACTTCTTGACGATCGGCAGGTAGGCGCCCCAGATCGAGCCGTAGGCCACACTGCCCCCGGTGACGTACGCGGTCTCCGGGGCCATCGTCAGCCCGAAGCCCGCGGGCATGCGGGCGAGGACGCCGTCGACGATGTGCACCAGGTTGGCCTGGGAGGTGGAGAGGGTGCCGATGCTGCCGCTGCCGACCAGGCCGGTCTCGATGTCGATGTCGATCCCGTCGAAGTTGTACGTCTTCAGGATCGGGACGACGGTCTCGATGAACCGGTCGGCGACGGCACGGGAGCTGAGGTCGATCCCGGCGGCGGCGCCTCCGATCGACAGCAGGAGGGTCGCGCCGGCGGCCTTGGCCCGGCACATCTCCGCCGGGGTGGCGACCCGCACGGTGCTGTCCATGCCGTCCTCCCACAGCACGGTGCCGTCCGAACGGATCACGGGGAAGGCGGCGTTGATGACGTTGTAGCCGTGGGCGGCGAAGCGCGGATCGTCGATGGGAGCCCAACCGAAGGGCGGGTGGACGCCGTTGGCAGCGCCGTCCCAGTTCTCCCAGTACCCCTGGAGCACCTTGCCTGCGGGCTTGGGCTTGAGGGCGCAGGTCTCCGCCGCTGTATCGGACGCGGAGGACCCGGCGGAGGCGAGGGGCGCTGAGGGTGGGGACGACGTGGAGGCGGAGGCGGGGGCCGCGAGGGCCGGGGCGGCGAGGGCGGCTGCCGTGAGCAGGGCGGTGAGACCCGCTCCGAGGACACGGGGGATCCGGAGGCCAGGCATGCGTGCTCCTTGGGACGTGGGGGGGTCCTAGGCATGGCGCGCGTTCCAGCAGACCGTAAGTTGGTCCAGACCTTTCGTCAACCACCCCGGAGAGCCCTTGCCCCCGCCGGACGGCCCCACGGCGGACGGGCAACAAAAAGGGCAAGGAAGTCAGGGACTCCTCGCCACTCTCAAGATATAGCACAAGGGGGGCCTTGCGGCAAGGCCCCGGCCATGGGTCAGAATCTGCGGGCAAAGCCACCACCTGCGAAGTTCATCGATTCGCGGAGTATGTGCCCTTGCGGACCAGACGACTTCTCGAACGGGGCCTTTCTCATGATCGACGTGATCGTTGCCGGTGGCGGGCCGACCGGTCTGATGCTGGCCGGCGAGCTGCGGCTGCACGGTGTGGAGGTGCTGGTCCTCGAGAAGGAGACGGAGCCGACCGTGCAGTCCCGCGCCCAGGGGCTCCATGTCCGCAGCATCGAGGTGATGGACCAGCGCGGCCTGCTGGACCGGTTCCTCGCGAACGGTCGGCAGATCCGGGCCGGTGGGTTCTTCGCCGGACTCGCCCCCGAGTGGCCCGAGCACCTGGACACCGCGCACTCGTACGTCCTCGCCATCCCGCAGGCCGACACCGAGCGCCTGCTCACCGAGCACGCCGTCGAACTGGGCGCCGAGATCCGGCGCGACTGCGAGCTGGTCGCGCTGAGCCAGGACGCCGACGGGGTGACCGCCGAGCTGGCCGACGGAACGCGGCTGCGCGCGCGGTACCTCGTCGGCTGCGACGGCGGCCACAGCACGGTCCGCAAGCAGCTCGGTGTCGGCTTCCCCGGCGAGCCCTCCCGCGTCGAGACCCTGCTCGGGGAGATGGAACTCGACGTCACGCCCGAGGAGCTGGCCGCCACGATCGCCGAGGTCCGCAGGACCCAGCAGCGGTTCGGCGCCATGCCGCTCGCGGACGGGGTGTACCGCGTCGTCGTGCCCGCCGAGGGCGTCGCCGGCGAGCGCGGTGCCACACCGACGCTCGACGAGTTCCGCGAGCAGCTGCGGGCGTTCGCCGGAACCGACTTCGGCGCGCACTCGCCGCGCTGGCTCTCCCGCTTCGGCGACGCCACCCGACAGGCCGAGCACTACCGGGTAGGCCGGGTGCTGCTCGCCGGCGACGCGGCGCACGTCCACCCGCCGACCGGGGGGCAGGGGCTCAACCTCGGCATCCAGGACGCGTTCAACCTCGGCTGGAAGCTCGCCGCCGAGGTGACCGGCTGGGCGCCCGAGGGACTTCTCGACAGCTACGAGTCCGAGCGCCACCCGGTCGCCGCCGACGTGCTCGACAACACCCGCGCGCAGATCCAGCTGATGTCGACGGAACCGGGCCCCCGGTCGGTGCGCCGGCTCCTCACGGAGCTGGTGGCCATCGAGGAGGTGAACCGCTACCTGATCGAGAAGATCACCGCCATCGCTGTCCGCTACGACCTCGGCGAGGGCCACGAACTCCTCGGCCGGCGTCTGCGGGACGTGGAACTCAAGGGCGGCCACCTCTACGGGATGACGCACGCCGGGCACGGACTGCTCCTGGACCGGACCGGCCGCCTCTCTGTGACGGGCTGGGAGGACCGGGTCGACCACGTCGTCGACGCCGCCGAGGAACTCGACGTACCGGCGGTGCTGCTGCGCCCGGACGGCCACGTGGCGTGGGTCGGCGAGGACCAGGCGGACCTGAACGCCCACCTGCCCAGGTGGTTCGGCGCGCCCAGCACCTGGTAGTCCCGAGGTCTCGGCGTAAGGAGACGCGCCGGAGGGCCGGACCCGTCGGGCGACGGGTCCGGCCCTCCGGTCGGGGGCGTCCGGTCAGACCCGGTCGGCCGCGATCAGGACGTACTGGAAGGAGCCGTCCTTGTACGACTCGATGAACGCCTCCTCGATGCCGGTGACCAGCGACGACGTGGCACGCAGCTCCCAGTACGGCAGCGTGTCGGGCGTCAGGTCGATGACGGCCTGCGGGACGAGGCGGTTGTCCGCCATGGCGCGCAGGTACTCGCGGCGGGAGTGGATGTTGCACTCGAAGTGCGCGTTGATCTGGGAGACCCACTTCGAGGGCTGCCCGTAGCGCGGGTTCCAGCAGCCGGTGATGGTCACGTAGCGGCCACCGACCTTGAGGAAGCGCGCGTGCTCGGCGAAGAGGTCGTCGAGGTCGACGTACATGGTCGACTCGTTGTTCCACGACCCGGCGACGGTGCCCTTCTCGAAGGGCGTGTCGAGCATGTTGCAGACCTGGGCGCGGACGTGGTCGTCGATGCCCAGCTCCTTCGCGCGCCGGTTGCCGAAGTCGGCCTGCGTGGAGGAGAGGGTGACTCCCTCGACCTTGCAGCCGAAGCGCTGGTGGGCCATGACGCTCGAACCGCCGCGACCGCAGCCCGCGTCCACCAGTGTGTCGTCCCGCCCGATGGTGCCGAGGTTGTCCAGGAGGACCTCGGCCTGCGCGGACTCCAGGCGGTGCAGCTCGGCGATCAGCTTCTTCTCGTACTCGCTGTCCTCGGTGTCCCCGAGCGCGGCGTGGTCGACGGCGCCGATGCCGTAGTGGTGGTGGTAGAGCCCGTCCACATCACCGAGGCGCAGGTTCACCGGCCTGGCCTCGGCGTTCCAGTAGCGGGCGATGTCACCCTGGTACGGCGTCGCCGGGGACGGGACGAACGCGGAAGTACCGTTGAGAGTGGTGAACTCGGTGCTGGTCACAGATGATTCCGTTTCTTACCAGAAGTCGGGCAGGCTGTAGCGATAGGTGTTGGTCTGGTGCCAGTAGTGGTTGCCGTCGACCCACACGGCGACTCCCCGCAGGAAGCGCAGCACGCTCGGGACGGGGCAGGCCTCGGCGAGGGCGGCGGCTTCGGCCTCGAAGCCGCGCATCAGGTCGTTGTGGACCTCGACGGCCTTGAGGTAGCCGTCCCGGTCGGAGAGGCCCTCCCGGTCCGCGATCACCACGGGCAGGTTCAGATGGGTGCCGGGACTGGCGAGTTCCTTCATGTACGAGTAGAGGTCGTTCACGATGGTGGTGGCGTTCCCGGCCAGGGCGAGGACGCGCTGCATGGCCGGCTGGGCGTGCAGGTCCGCCGGCAGTTCGTAGCCGCCGACGGTGTCCGTGATCGTGGGGCAGGGGCGGAAGTTGTTGAACTGGCGCATCGCCAGGTACTCCCACACCTCCGGCACGTGGTCCGTCTCGGACCAGGCGGCCTCCGCGAGATAGCCCATGTGGAGCCGGGCCATGTCGTGGCGGAAGCGGTCGGCCTGGGAGGGGGTGGACTGCTTGACGAAGTAGTCCATGGCGGAGCGGTACGCGCGGCGCGGGGCATCGGCGTGGAGCGACTCCGCCCACCCGGGCTCGTACTCCCTCGTCGTGTGCAGGGGGTCGAGGGCGGTGTGGGCGAGGAGCAGCCGCCCGCCGAGTCCGATGGGCGAGCCGCCGTGGTCCTCGCAGTAGCAGTCGTCGACGGCGTTCTCGGCGACCATCAGACGGGTGGCGACCATCAGGTGCTCGACCGTCGGGGCGTCCGGGTGGCAGGCCACCATGTAGCGCCCGACGGAGAAGCCGTCGAACTCGCCCTCCCAGTCGTCGGGGTAGAGCTGCACCTCGTCCAGGGCCCAGGCCTTGATCCTGCGGCTGACCTCGTCCACCCTTACCGGGTCCGGCTCGGCGACGGGGTGGAAGTAGAGGCCCGGGATCGGGCGGCCCTGCACCGGGGCGGCGGGCGCCGGAGGCTCCGGCGCGGCCGGTGCCTCCGGGCGCCGGGCCAGGGACAGGGCCGCCGTGCCCAGTCCGGTGGGTCCGCTCAGGACCCACGCCGGGGCGGGGGCCCCCGGCGCGGATACGTCGACGGCCTCGGCCGACGGGGCGGAGACGACGCCCGGCGTGGCCGGGGCGGCCGTCGTCGGCGTGGCGACGACGGACCCCTCCCCCACGGGCGTCGCGGTCTTGAACTGGGCGAGCACATGTGCCCCGAAGTGGGCCGCGGCGGAGGGCAGGCTCGACTGCAGAGGGGAAGGCCCGGGTTCGGGCATCCTTGACTCCTCGGTGAGATGGGTGGACTGTCCCGGACCCCGGGCACTCTCGGCCGGCCCGGGAAGATCCGGACTGTCACGGCCGCCGCGGCGGCCGGCGGGCGTCTCCGTCAGACAGGCCCTAGTCGCGCCTGCGGGCGATCTGCACGTTCTCCAGCACGCCCAGCGCGTTGGGCACGAGGATGGCGGCGGAGTAGTAGGTGGTGACGAGGTAGGACATGATCGCCTGCTCGCTGATGCCCATGAAGCGAACCGAGAGGCCGGGCTCGTACTCCTCCGGGAGGCCGGTCTGACGCAGGCCGATGACGCCCTGGTTGTCCTCGCCGAGACGCATCGCGAGGATCGAGGTGGTGTTCTCCTGGCTGATGGGGATCTTGTTGCACGGGAGGATCGGGACCCCGCGCCAGCTCGGGACCTGGTGCCCGTCGAGGTCGACGGTGTCCGGGTACAGCCCGCGGGCGTTCCACTCGCGCCCGATGGCCGCGATGGCCTTGGGGTGGGCGAGGAAGAGCTTGGTGCCGCGGCGGCGGCAGAGCAGCTCGTCGAGGTCGTCCGGGGTGGGCGGGCCGGAGTGGGTCTGGATCCGCTGCTTGAAGTCGGCGTTGTGGAGGAGGCCGAACTCGCGGTTGTTGACGAGCTCGTGCTCCTGGCGCTCGCGCAGCGCCTCGACGGTGAGCCTGAGCTGCTCCTCCGTCTGGTTCATCGGCCCGTTGTAGAGGTCGGCGACCCTGGTGTGGACCCGCAGGACGGTCTGGGCGACGGAGAGTTCGTACTCGCGCGGCTTGAGCTCGTAGTCGACGAAGGCGCCCGGCAGCGCGACCTCGCCGGTGTGGCCGGCCGACATCGCGATCTCGGCCTCGCCGTGACGGTTCTGCCGCTGGAGCGGCAGCGAGCTGAACTCCTGGAGGTGGGCCTGCAGGCCCGGCGCCGAGGCCTGGACGGCGGCGAACTCGGCCCGGGAGAGGGTGAGCAGCGTGCCGGAGGTCTCGGCGGTGGCGGTGTAGTCCCATCGGGCGTCGGCGTCCAGAAGGGCGTTCTCACCGAACCGGTCGCCGTCGGCGAGCACGGCCACGGCCACGGCGTCGCCGTACTTGCCGACCGAGGTCTGGTTGATCCGGCCGTGGGCGATCAGGTAGATCTCGTCGGCGGGCGTGCCGCGCTCGACCAGTACCTCTCCGGCGCTGAAGTCGCGCTGGACGCAGCGGCCGGCCAGGGCGTTCAGCACGTCCTCGTCCTCGAAGCCGCGCAGCAGGGCGAGTTCGCCGAGCTCGCGCGGGATGACCCGGACGTGGGCGCCGTCCTGGACGAACTCGATGCGCCCGTCCCCGACGGTGTAGCTGAGCCGGCGGTTGACCCGGTAGGCGCCACCCTTGGTCTCCACCCAGGGGAGCATCCGCAGCAGCCAGCGGGAGCTGATCTCCTGCATCTGGGGCGCGGACTTGGTCGTGGTGGCGAGGTTCCGGGCAGCCGCGGTGCTCAGGCTGGACTGCTTCGGCGCGTCCAGCTGTGCTTCCGGGCTCGTGTCAACGCTCATGGGGCGGGCTCTCCTTGGGAGGGGGGTGTTGACGGGCACATGGCTGTGCCGGGTCGGAATGAGGAGAAAGGGGGAGGAATCTCTGGGAATCCGTCCAGATCCCGGGGAACAGTAACGGCCGGTGACCGCCGTACACCCCATCAGATCGAGGGCATTACCTCGAAACGGCGATCTTGCTCCGTAAGAGGTTTAAGCGGGCGAACAGCGGTATTCGGTCGGCTTGGCCGAGAGTTCACCGATACACGGGCGCACACGGCGAGTTCGCACACCTACGGATCCGGCCGCCCCTCCGTGGAGGGACGGCCGGATCGGGGTGGGCGGGGCTCCGCCACCGCCCGGAGAACCCGCTTGTCAGCGGGCCACGCGGGGAAGTCCGGTGACGCTCATGACCAGAGAGTAGAGGGAGCTGGTGGCCGTGATGAACATGCGGTTGTTCTTCGGCCCGCCGAAGGTGATGTTGGATACCGGCTCGGGCACCCGCAGCCGGCCGATCAGGGTGCCGTCCGGGTCGTAGCAGTGGACGCCGTCCTCGAAGGCGGCGGCCCACAGCCGGCCCCCGTCGTCGAAGCGGATGTTGTCGAAGCCGCCCTGGGCGCGCTCGGCGAAGACCGTGCCGTCGGAGAGGGTGCCGTCCTCGCGCACGTCGAAGGCGCGGATCCGGCGGCCCCGGGTGTCGGCGACGTACAGCCGTCGTTCGTCGGGCGAGAAGACGATGCCGTTCGGACCGCCGAAGCCGTCCGCGACGCGGCGCACCTCGGCGGTGACCGGGTCGATCCGGTAGACGTCGCAGCTGCCGATCTCGCTGTCGGCGCGGTGGCCCTCGTAGTCGCTGGCGATGCCGAAGTCCGGGTCGGTGAACCAGATCGAGCCGTCGGTGCGGACGACCGCGTCGTTCGGGCTGTTGAGGCGCTTGCCCTCGAAGCGGTCGGCGAGGACGGTCACGCGTCCGTCGTGCTCGGTACGGGTCACCCGCCGATTGCCCTGCTCACAGCTGATCAGCCGGCCCTCGCGGTCGAGGGTGTTGCCGTTGACGTGCCCCCTCGAAGTCGAGGGAGAGCGTCACGCGTGAGCGCTCGCCGTCCTCCAGCGGCGTGATCGTGCCCCGGATGTCGCCGCGCACCGGTCCGTCGATGCCGTGCACGCGCCAGGACCGCGGCGGGTCGAGTTCGATGACCTGCATGGTCGAGGTCATCACCCGCGGCCCGAGCCGCCGGGTGACCGCGACCTTCGAGCCGACCGCCAGGGGTTCGTGCCCGATCCGGCGGACCGAGACCGCGCTCTCCTGCCACTCGGGCAGGTGCTCGGGGTCGGTCACGTAGGAGAAGACCTCCGTCGGCCGCCGGGAGATGCCGATGGTTTCCGTGATGACAGGCATGTTGCCCTCTTCGTCCCACAGGAGTCCCCGCCGGTACGTGTTTCTCGGCGCGTCCCTCGAAACCTCCCCCGACGCGGGGCTCGTCGGCGCTTCGTACAAACGGTCCCACGGACGGGGAGGGCCCGGCAACGGGCGGCGGGGCGTCGCGGGGATCCGAGCAGGGGTACTCACGCCGGAGCCGGTCTGCGGCGGGACCATGGCGCCAGACCGGGGAATCGGTACGGCAGGGGGCGGCCAGCCGGGAGAAGGGCATCAACGGCTCCGGGGAGCGGGACGGTGAGGCGCGGCGCATCGCCCGCGTGATGCTGCGGGCGGCCGTCGCCGGGCATGCGGTGACAGCCGTCGTGGCGCTCGGCGTCGCCGCCGCGACGGGCCGCGGGGCGGGCTACTGGTTCGCCGGGTTCTTCCTCCTGAGCACGTTCTACCGGCCGGCGGGCGCGTACTTCGGACAGTTGCGGCGCAGGCTCCGGGCGCTGCTCAGGGAAGTGACGTTCCCGCGCGACGACGTGGTGGCGCCGACGGGCCGGGTGGCTGCCCTGGAGAACGGGGCCACGGTCCTGGACGCCAAGGCCGAGGAGCAGTACCGGGCCCTCGCGGAGCTGCGCCGTACCGTGGACGCGGTGGGGCTCTCCCCGCACGGCCGCGCCGACGACACCGACCGGCGGATCGAAGCGCTCGGGCGGGAGTTCGAAGCGACGGTGAACCGGCTCGCCGACAACGGTGAGATCATCTCCGGCCTGAAGGACTTCCTGAGACTTCTCCGGGCCACCGACGCGCGGGACGTCGCACCGAGCACGGCGGTGCACGGCCAGTGAGGGGGTGGAGTCACCCGCTTGCCGGTCTCCAGCTTGACGCTAATGTCGATATATAGGCCAGATGTGCATCCTCGTTCCCACCGCTCGCGAGCGGTGGGAAGGGGAGTGCGAAAGGAGCCTCCCATGACCCGTACATTGCGGGGCGCGATAGCCCTGGCCGGGGCCACGGCCTTCTGTCTGGGCGCGGTGGCGACCAGCGGGGCGGCCCAGCCGGGCGCGGCCCCGGCACGGCAGGGCGAAGTGAAGATCGGCCTGCTGCTGCCGGAGAGCAAGACCACGCGGTACGAGAAGTTCGACCGGCCGTACATCGAGGCCAAGATCCAGGAACTGGCTCCCGGGGCGCACGTCGATTACTACAACGCGGCCGAGAGCGCCACCACCCAGCAGCAGCAGGTGAACACGGCGCTCGCCAAGGGCGACCAGGTGCTGATCCTGGACGCCGTGGACGCCAAGTCGATCCAGTCCTCGGTACAGAAGGCCCATGACGCGGGCGTGAAGGTCGTGGCGTACGACCGTCTGGCGCAGGGTCCGGTCGACTCGTACGTCTCGTACGACAACCACAAGGTGGGCGAGCTCCAGGGCAAGGCCCTCCTCGCCGCGCTGGGCGACAAGGCCAAGAGCGGCGAGATCGTGATGCACAACGGGTCGCCGACCGACCCGAACGCGGCCGAGTTCAAGGCCGGCGCGCACTCGGTGCTGGACGGCAAGGTGAAGATCGGCAAGGAGTACGACACACCGAACTGGGACCCGAACAACGCCAACCAGCAGATGTCCGGCGCCATCAGCGCGCTCGGCAAGGACAAGATCGTCGGCGTCTACTCGGCCAACGACGGCCTGGCGGCCGGTATCGCCACCGCTCTGAAGGCGGCGGGCATGAACGTGCCGCTGACCGGCCAGGACGCGCAGCTCGACGCGATCCAGCGCATTCTGCTCGGCACCCAGACGATCACGGTCGAGAAGCCGTACAAGCCGGAGGCGGACATCGCGGCGACCATGGCCGTCAACTTCGCCCAGGGCAAGCCACTGCCGGCCGACCTGACGCCCACGACCGTCACCAGCGGCAGCGGCCAGAAGGTCCCGGCCACCCTGCTCACGCCGATCGTGGTCGACAAGGGCAACATCAAGGACACGGTCGTGAAGGACGGGCTGTACACCGTCGCGGAGATCTGCACTCCGACCTATGCCGCGGCCTGCAAGGACGCCGGACTCCAGTAGCCGGTCCGCCGGCCGGCCCCGGGTGCCGGCCGGCATCGGACGCCGGGCACCAGCAGCCGTCGGCCGCGAGCGGTCGACGCACGTCTCCAGGAGGCGGTTCCCTTGCCGGAGTCACCCGTGCTCACCCTGCGGGGAATCTCCAAACGGTTCGGCGCCGTCCAGGCGCTGCAGGGCTTCGACCTGGACGTGCATCCCGGTGAGGTGGTCGCGCTGGTCGGCGACAACGGCGCCGGCAAGTCCACCGCCGTCAAGGCGATAGCCGGGGTGAACCCGCCCGACGCGGGCGTGATCACCTGGGAGGGCCGACCGGTCTCCATCAGCCGGCCCCACGACGCCCAGAACCTCGGCATCGCCACCGTCTACCAGGACCTGGCGCTCTGCGACAACCTCGACGTGGTCGCCAACCTGTACCTGGGCCGCGAGCTGCGCCGCTTCGGCGTCCTGGACGAGGTGCGGATGGACCAGCGGGCGCGCGAGCTGCTCGACACGCTGTCGATCCGCATCCCGAGCGTCCGTATCCCCGTCGCCTCGCTCTCCGGCGGTCAGCGCCAGACGGTGGCCATCGCGCGTTCCCTGATCGGGTCGCCGAAGGTGGTGATTCTGGACGAGCCCACCGCCGCGCTGGGCGTGGAGCAGACGGCCGAGGTCCTCGACCTGGTCGAGCGGCTCCGCGAGCAGGGTCTCGGGACGATCCTGATCAGCCACAACATGGTGGACGTGATGGCCGTCGCGGACCGCATCGCGGTGATGCGCCTCGGCCGGAACAACGGCTTCTTCGACAAGCGCTCCACGACCACCGAGGAGATCATCTCCGCCATCACCGGGGCCACCGACAGCGCCGTCACCCGCCGCAAGGCCCGTAAGCGGGAGGAAGAGCGATGAGACGCGACCGGGGCAGCGGCCCCTCCGGCACCGACGACGCCTCCCGCGAACCGGCGTCCGGTGCCGTGCCGGCCGTCGACACCCGTCTCCTCGTCCGCGAGGAGGGCATCAAGGGGTACGTCGACGAGTTCCGCCGCAAGATGCGGAGCGGAGAGCTGGGTTCGCTGCCCGTCGTCCTGGCCGTGATCATCATCTGGACGGTGTTCGGCAGCCTGAACAGCACCTTCCTCTCGGCCCAGAACCTCTCCGACCTCAGCCAGCAGATCGTCGGCACCGGCATGATCGCCGTCGGCATCGTCTTCGTGCTGCTGCTCGGCGAGATCGACCTCTCGGTCGGATCCGTGAGTGGTCTGTGCGCGGCGATCTTCGCCGTGCTCAACGTCATCAACGGCATGAACCAGTGGCTGGCGCTGCTCGTCGCCATCGCGGGCGGCGCGGCCGTCGGGCTCATCCAGGGGTTCTTCTTCGCGAAGGTCGGCGTGCCGGCCTTCGTGGTCACCCTCGCGGGCAATCTCGCCTGGAACGGGCTGATGCTCCAGGTGCTCGGCAGCAGCGGCACGGTCAACATCCCCAACGAGAGCATCGTCTCGAAGCTCTACTCGACGATCTACCACAGCCCGGCCGCCGCCTATGTGGCGGCGGCCGTGGGCGTCGGACTGTTCCTGGCCGCCTCGCTGCTGGACGCCAACCGGCGCCGGAGGGCCCGGGTGCCGTTCCGGCCGGTCGCCGAGATCGTACTGCGTACGGTCGTGCTCGCGGCGATCGCGTTCGCCGCCGCGTACATCCTCAACCGGTACCAGGGCCTGCCGCTCGCGCTTCTCATCTTCCTGATCCTGCTGGTGCTCCTGGACTTCGTGCTCCGGCGCACCATGTACGGCCGTCGGATCTTCGCCGTCGGCGGCAACATCGAGGGCGCGCGCAGGGCGGGCATCAGCGTGCCGTTCGTGCGGATGACCGTGTTCTCGATCGCCGGGACGATGGCCGCGATCGGCGGCCTCTTCCTGGCGGGCCAGATCCAGTCGGCGAGCCAGACCTCGGGCGGCGGCAACCTCCTGATGAACGTCATCGCCGCCGCCGTCATCGGCGGCACGAGCCTGTTCGGCGGCCGGGGCTCCGTGTGGTCCGCGCTGCTCGGCGCGCTGGTGATCGGGTCCATCCAGTCGGGCATGAACATCATGGGCGTCAGCAACGCCGTCCAGTTCATGATCACCGGCGCGGTGCTGCTGGCCGCCGTGGTCGTCGACTCCTTGTCCCGCCGAACCCAGAAGGCAGCGGGGCGGGCGTGACGGAAGGGGTGGGGTGCGCGGCCGGTGGTCGGAGCGTGCGTGCCAGGCGGGCCCTTCCTACGCCACCTAGAGTGTGTCGTCCGCCGAGTCCGGGGAGCCGGGGCCGATACGCAGCTCGAAGTCGCCGTCGTACTGCTCGTGGCCCGCGATCACGGCGAGTTCGACGACCTCGACCCCCACCTCGCCGCGCACGATCAGCGGGTCCCTACGCAGGTCCCGCATGAGGGCCACGCACATGCCGATCATCACCAGGACGAACGGCGCCGCCACCAGGATGGTGAGGTTCTGCAGGCCCGCGAGGGCGTCGCCCTGCCCGTCGCCGATCAGGAGCATGATCGCGGCGACCGCCCCGGTCACCACACCCCAGAACACCACGACGAGGCGGGCGGGTTCGAAGGCGCCGCGCTGGGAGAGCGTGCCCATGACGATCGATGCGGCGTCGGCGCCCGACACGAAGAAGATCCCGACGAGGACCATCACGAGCAGACTCATCGCGCCGGCCGTCGGGAACTCCTTCAGCACGGCGAAGAGTTGCCCCTCGGGGGTGGCCTCCCCCGCCAGTTCGCCCCGCTCGCTGAGCTTCATCGCCGTACCGCCGAAGATCGCGAACCACACGAGGCTGACGGTGCTGGGGACCAGGATGACCCCGCCGATGAACTGGCGGATGGTCCTGCCCCTGCTGATCCGGGCGATGAACATCCCGACGAAGGGCGTCCAGGAGATCCACCAAGCCCAGTAGAAGACCGTCCAACTGCCCAGCCAGCTATGGATGTTCTGGCCGCTGGTCGCCTCGGTGCGACCGGCCAGCTGGGCCAGGTCACCGACGTACGCGGCGATGGAGGTGGGGAGCAGATCGAGCACGATGATGGTGGGGCCGGCCACGAAGACGAAGACGGCGAGCACCGCCGCCAGCACCATGTTGATGTTGGAGAGCCACTGGATGCCCTTCTCCACACCGGACACCGCGGAGAGGACGAAGGCCACGGTCAGTACGGCGATGATGGCGACGAGCAGCCCGGTGCCGGCCTTCTCCATCCAGCCCAGTTCCTCGAAGCCGCTGCCGATCTGGAGCGCGCCGAGCCCCAGCGAGGCCGCGGAGCCGAAGAGCGTGGCGAAGATGGCCAGGATGTCGATGAACCGCCCGGGTCCGCCGTACGCCCGCCGCTCCCCCATCACCGGGACGAACACCGCGCTGATGGTCTGGCGGCGGCGCCGCCGGAACGTCGAGTACGCGATGGCGAGTCCGACGACGGCGTAGATCGCCCATGGGTGGAGCGTCCAGTGGAAGAGGGTGGTGGCCATCGCGGTCCGCATCCGCTCCGCCGAGTCGGCGGGGTGGGTGCCGGGCGGCGGAGTGCCGTAGTGGGCGAGCGGCTCGCTCACTCCGTAGAACATCAGGCCGATGCCCATGCCCGCGCTGAACATCATGGCGATCCATGACACCGTCCGGAACTCCGGCCCCTCGCCCTCGTGGCCGAGGGCGATCCGGCCGTAGCGGCTGATGGCGAGCCACAGCGCGAAGACGACGAAGCCGGAGGCCGCGAGCATGAAGGCCCAGCCGCCGTTGCGGATCAGCCCGTCGAGCAGGCTGCTCGACGCACTCTCCAGGCTGTCCGTGGCCGTGGCACCCCAGACGACGAACGCCACGGTGAGGACGGCGCTGACGCCGAACACGATCCGGTCGGTGCGGGCGTGATGGTGGTGATCGGGGCGGCAGGGGAGGTCCGCCGTGACCGGCAGCCCTTCCCTGCCACCCCGTTCGGCACCGGTTCGGCGCCCGTCCGGCCTCTCGTCTTCCTGCGACACAGATGACACCTTTCGCGACAATGTGGCATTTCATCACATACATGACGATGTCTCTGCAAGGCAGTACCACAGGCGGGGCCGAACTCCAGGGATCAACAGGCCTCCGGGGCTTGACGGGCGGGGAACCGGAACCCTCCCCCTCAGGGCTACGGCGACCAGAACACGGGGGCCGGGGCGAAGAGTTCACGCATCCAGTAGGCGCTCGCCTCGGCGCATCCGGTCGTCGGGGTTCCGGGGAAGAGGCGGAACCACGAGGCCGCCCGGCCGATGGCGGCGAGGCGGGTGGCGAGCGCCACCGCGCGGCGCAGCTCCGGAAGGGAGTGACCGAGACCGGTCCACGGGTCCAGGTACGCGTCGCGCAGCCGGTGCGTGTACGCGGCGCCGTGCCGCTCCCGCACGGCGCGCGCGGGGATCAGGAGGCTGGCGAAGGGGTGGGCGACAAGGGCGTCACCCCAGTCGAAGAACGAGAAGCGGCCCGGCGCGGGGGCCAGGACCTGGGCGTCGTGCAGGTCGCAGTGGTCCAGCGAGTCCGGGACGCCGTACGCGTCGAGTTCCGCGCACCAGTCGAGCAGTCGGGGCCGCTGTTCCCGAAAGGCGGTCCGGGCGGCCGGGTCCAGGCTCGCGTTGTCCTCGACGAGGCTGTCGAACAGAATGGGCAGCGCGGCGGTTCGGGCGCGCGGCACACCGAGGGCGGCCAAGCGGTCCGCGTAAGGGATCAGCGCCCGCTGCATGCGCGCGTACTGACCGAGCGCCCGCGTCCAGTCTTCCGCACCCGCGCCGCCCGCGTCGAGGACGTGCCGGAAGAGGGGCCCACCCTCGGGGAGGAGGATCCAGCCCTGCCCGGCGTCCACCGCCAACGGCGTCACGACGTGCTCGGGCACCCACTCGGCGAGCGCGCCGCCGAGTGCGGCCTCGAACGCGGCGGCCGGAGCACTGGCCTTGAACCACACCGCGTCCCGTTCTCCGGCTCCGGTCCGGAACCGCACGATGACCGACCAGGGCCTGACCCGGACTTCGCGGGGTCCGGACTCGCGCAGGCCGTGCCGGGCGAGCTCCCGCTCGGACCAGCCGAGGGCGGCGGCCCGCCAGGCCGCGTCCTCCCAGGGGGTGACCGCGTCCGCGAACCGACTCCGGTCGACCGTCATGGAGATCTCATGTGACATCGGATGATTCGACCACCGGGGGGCGTGGGGGGCACGCGAATTTCGGCGGGAGTAGGGGGAGGTGGGCGGACCGGGAGTGGGAGTGGGCGCGAGTGTCGCGATGCCCACGGCTCGCAGACGGCTCGCGGTCGGCTCGACGTATCCTCGGCCCGGGCACCCCAACGCGTACGGAAGAGGTCGGAACAGGTGGCGGACAGAAGCAGGAACGGCTCGCCGGCCGGGACCCCGCCCCAGAGCCGGCCGCAGCCCCAGCCCCCGGTGTCGCTCGGAACGCGCGCGCGCGAGGCGGTCCTGCAGCGGATCGTCGACCGGCGGTACGCGCAGGGCGCGCGTCTCGTCGAACGGGAGGTCGCCGAGGAACTGGGCATGTCCCGCGTACCGGTGCGCGAGGCACTGCGCGCGCTCGTCACCGAGGGCCTCCTCGAACTGCTCCCGCACAGCGGGGTTCGCGTGCGACGGCTCGAACGCCTCGACGTGGAGCATCTTTACGAGGTGTGGGAGCCGCTCGCGGTCCAGGCGTCCCGGCTCGCGGCACGGGCGCGTGCGGCGGGCGACGACCAGGGACTCGCTGTCCTCGCGGCCACGCTCCACCAGGCGGAGTCAGCGGCGGCGGCGGACGAGGGGACGCGCGAGGTGGCCGCGCACACGGCGTTCCACGAGTGCGTCGTGGCCATGTCGGGCAATCCGCTGCTCGCCCGGACGATGGAGCAGCTGAGCTGGCAGCTGCGGCTGGTGTTCGGCCTGCGCGAGGAGCCCGCGCACATGCGGGCCCAGCACGCCGAGATGTACCGGCACATCGCCGCCGGGGACGCGGAGGCAGCGGCGGCGAGCACGCTGCTGCACGTACGGGACAGCAGGGCCGTGGCTCTGCGCTCCCTCTTCGGGGACGCGTCGGGGGCGGACTCGGGGGACGCGTCAGCGGAGATCTCGGGCGACGCCCCCGGAGACGCCTGAGGGTATTCGTATACCAAGACGGGTGTCCAGGTAGCGCCGACGCTGATCCCAAGGGAATGGAACGGGTGTTTCCGCATCTCCTGCCCATCACCCTTGTCCGCCACCTTGGGCTTGGTATACAAAACAGGGAAGCCGTCGCCCCCCTCCCCAAGGAGCACCCATGTGCGTCGAAGCAGTTCCGCCGCCCTCCAGCAGGTTGACCCGTCGCGGCGTCCTCGCGGGAGCGGCTGCCCTCGCCGGCACCATGGCCTCGGCAGGCCCTGCGGCGGCCTCGGCCGGGTCGGCCGACTCCACAACCTCGGGGGACGACGCGACGACCTCCGCCCAGCACGCCGCCGGCGCCCCGGCGCGCGGCGGGAACCTCGTCATCCAGGGGGGCATCCTCCTGGACCCGGCGACCGGTGAGGTCACCGAGGACGCCGTCGTCGTCATCGTGGACGGCACCGTGCGCGCGGCGGGCCGTCGCGGCCGTGTCGGCGTGCCGCAGGGTTCCGAGGTACTCGACGCGGACGGGCGCTGGGTCCTGCCGGGTCTGGTGGACGCGCACATCCACCTCAGCACCGCGGCGGAGGCCCGCGACGCGGTCGTCAGGGGTGCGACGAGCGCGCGCAGCGGATCGACCTCGTTCTACCAGGACATCGCCGTCCGCGAACTCGCCCGGCACAGTCCGGCGCTCGCGCCCCGTCTGAGGGCCGCCGGGGTCTTCGTCACCCCGAATCTCGGTGACACGGTGCTCGCCGACCCCGACCTCACCCCGCTCGCCCGGCTCAAGGACGGTGTCCGCTCGGCCGAGGCCCTGCGGCGCGTGGTCGAGGTCAATCTCGCCCGTGGCGCGGACGTGATCAAGACCCGTGTGAACGAACGCGCCGGACTCCCCGAGCAGGATCCGCTCGCCCAGGTGTACTCGTACGGCCAACTCGCCGAGATCGTCGCCGCGGCGCGTCGGCGCGGCAAGGGCGTCCTCTGTCACGGCTACAGCGAGAAGGGCTGCCACGACGCCGTCACGGCGGGCATCCGGTCCCTGGAGCAAGGCGCCTTCGTCGGCGAGCGCACCCTGCGCGAAATGCGCCGCCGGGACACGTACTTCACCCCCACGCTGACCGCCATCGCGGGCCTCGCCGAGTCGACCGACCCGGTCCTCGCGGAACGGGGCCGCACCTATCTGCCGGTACTGAAGCGAGCCGTCCTCGCCGCGTACGAGCTGGGTGTTCCGCTCGCCGCGGGTACGGACTCGTCCGGCGGCACGGTGGACCCGATCGGCGGCGAGGTCGCACTGATGCACGCGGCGGGCCTCCCGGCGCTCGACGCCATCCGCACCGCGACGACCGGCGCCGCCCGCCTCCTGGGCCTGGCAGACACGGCCGGTCGCCTGGCCCGCGGCTACGCGGGCGACGCGATCCTGCTGTCGGGCGACCCGCTGAACGACGTCACGGTGCTGAGGCAGCCGGTGGGGGTGGTGCGGGCGGGGGTGGTGGTGTGAGGCGCGATCGGTCCAACCTAGACCTGCTCGCCGAGGTGCGTAGGGCCCCAATTGGGTGACGGCTTCACGCCCTGACACGAACCACCCGGTCACAGGGCGGACTTGGCTCCTGCCCAGTGGTGGCAACCCCCAGCCACAGCTCTCCGAGTCTGTGCCCCTGCCCTTATGCGCACTCGTGCGCCCGGCCTCAAACCTCTTTTGCGGTATCGGACTTGACCCCACACACGGCGACACCCCACCCCCACCTCGTCGCCGCGCACACCACCACCGTGCGACGCCCCCTTCCTCATCTCTCAACCGCTCCCCCACCAGCCCGTCCCCTCAAGGAGTCCCCATGCAGCCGTCCTCACCTTCCTCCCCCTCCCCCTCCCCTTCCCCCTCCGGTGCGCTCTCCCGCCGCACGATGCTGGCCGGGGCCGCCGCGCTCGCCGGTGCGACGGCCACGGCGGCTGCCACCGCCGCCGCACCCGCCAACGCGGCCTCCGCCGCCACCTCCACCGCTGCCGGATCGGCTCCCGGTGCTACCGGGCGCAGGGGGCGGACTGTGGTGTTCCGTAACGTTCGCCCCTTCGGCGCGGCAAAGGCCACGGACCTCGTCGTCGTCGACGGACGCATCTCGGACGGCCCGGCCCCTCGGGGCACGAAGGTCGTCGACGGCGGGGGCCGAATCGCCCTGCCGTCGCTCGTGGACGCGCACATCCACCCCGACAAGACGACCTGGGGCGGTTCCTGGGTGTCGCGGAAGCCGGCGAGCGGCATCGCCGACTACGTGGCCCAGGACGTGGAGCTGTTCCGCGCCCAGCGGCGCCCCGTCGCGGAACGCGCGTACGGGCTGATGTCCCACGCGGTGTCCCGTGGCACGCGGGCGATGCGCGCCCATGCCGACGTGGCCCCGGCGTACGGTCTGGCGGGTGCGGAGGGCGTGGCCGAGGCGCGTGAGCGGCTGCGGCACGCGCTGGACGTGCAGATCGTCGCGTTCCCGCAGCACGGTGTCGCCCGTACCCCGGGTACGGCCGCGCTGCTGGAGCAGGCGGCGCGCGAGGGGCTGATCGACATGATCGGCGGCATCGACCCGATCGGTTTCGACCAGGCGCTCGACGAGCAGCTGGACATCGTCTTCGGGATCGCGGACCGGCAGGGCGTCGGGGTGGACATCCACCTGCACGACCGGGGCGAGAAGGGTATGCGGGCGATGCGTGGCATCGTGGAACGGACCCGTGCGCTCTCGCTCGCAGGCAAGGTGACGGTCAGCCACGTGTTCTGCCTTCCGGGTCTCAGCGATCTTGAACTCGGCTCGATAGCGGCTGACTTGGGTGACCAGGACATCGCCCTCACGACGGTCGCGCCATCGGACTCCCTGGTGCTGCCGATCGCGCGCCTGCGGGAGTACGGGGTGAGGGTGGGCCTGGGTTCCGACGGGGTGCGGGACTCGTGGAGCCCGTTCGGGAACGCCGACATGGTGCACCGCGCGCACATCCTCGGATGGGTGACGGACGTCCGTCTGGACGAGGAACTGAAGGACTGCTACGACGTCGCCTCGGACGGGGGCGCGGACGTGATGGGCCTGGCGCACGCCGACTTCAAGGCGGGCGCCCCGGCCGACTTCGTCCTGGTCAGGGGCGAGTGCCTGCCCCAGGTGGTCGTGGACATGCCCCGGCGGGACATGGTGGTGCACGGGGGCGTCGTGGTGGCCCGCGACGGCGAGTTCCTCGACTGACGAACCCAGGCCGGCCGGACGGACACACTCACGAATGCCCGCCCGGCCGCGCCCGGCCAACTGCGACGGCGACCGCAGCCACGGCCGGACCGACGACGTGGTCGTGCTCGTCGGCAAGACACCGGAGCGGTGCGGCGCGACCGCCGGCAAGTTCGCTAGTGCCGCATCAGACGACCTTTGCCCCGTAGTGACGTGACGCGCCGTTCGGATGCTGGTCCGGACGGCGCGGTGTCGCCAGGCTTCCCGGGTGGCAGAACGAGTACGTGTCCGCGAGATCGATGACGACGAGGGGCGGCGCCTGTTGCGGATCATCCGCAGAGGCACTGGGTCGGTGGTGACCTGGCGGCGCGCCCAGATGGTCCTGCTGTCCGCGCAGGGTATGCCCGTGGCGAAGATTGCCGAGGTGACGTTAACGAGCGCGGATCGGGTCCGGGATGTGATCCACAATTTCAACGCCGACAGTTTCGACTCCTTATATCCGAAGTACAAGGGCGGTCGACCCAAGACCTTCACCCTGCCTGAGCGGCGCGAGATCAAGAAGATCGCGAAGTCCAAGCCGGCCGAGCACGACCTGCCGTTTTCGACGTGGAGCCTGACCAAGCCGGCGGACTTCCTGGTCGCCGAGGGGGTGGCCGACGACATCAGCCATGAGGGCCTGCGCATCCTGCTCCGCGAGGAGGGCGTCTCCTTTCAACGCCTGAAGACCTGGAAGACCTCCAAGGCCCCTGACTACGCGGCGAAGAAGGCCCGCGTCGAGCACCTCTACGCGATCGCCGCCGCCGAGGTCATACCCGACAAGGGTGAACCCGAAGTCATCTTCTGCATGGACGAGTTCGGGCCGCTCAACCTGATGCCACACCCGGGGCGGCAGTGGGCCGAGCGCGCCGGCAAGGACAAGGACCCCGACCGTGAACCTCGCCGACGGCGCCGGGCGACCTACAACCGCTACGGCGGAGTACGACACCCGTTCGCCGCCCTGGACCTGGCCAAGGACAAGCTCTACGGGCACATCAAGCCGGTCAAGAGGCGGACGCAGTTCCTGGAGTTCTGCCGCTACCTGCGCAGCCTCTACCCGCCGCAGGTCCGCATCGCGATCGTTTGTGACAACTTCTCCCCGCACCTGACCACGAAGAGATGCCAGCGGGTCGGTGCCTGGGCCGCTACGAACAACGTCGAGATCGCCTACACCCCCACCAACAGCTCCTGGCTCAACCGCATCGAGGCCCAGTTCACCGCGCTGCGCTACTTCATCCTCGACGGCACCGAGCACGCCAGCCACAAGGAGCAGGGCGGTATGATCCGCCGCTACGTCGTTTGGCGAAACCGCCATGCCGACAACCAGCGCCTACGCGCCATGGACGACAGGGCCAACGCTGCGTGATCCGGCGCTACACGCCGGTAGTGCCATCGATGCGTTCCCGGACCAGGTCGGCGTGGCCGTTGTGGCGGGCGTACTCCTCGATCATGTGGACGTAGATCCAGCGAAGGTTGACGTCCTGCTCCATGAAGCGACCCGTATCGGTCAGAGCATGCTCGGCGCAGTGCTCACGGGCGCGGGCGATCTCCGCGTGCCAGGTGGCGAGGGCGTCGCTCAGGGCGGCGCCCTCAGCCACGTCGAAACCACCGTCGGGGCCATCCGGGTCGGCCTGCGGGTCGTAGATGGGCGGAGCCTGTTCCCCGGCGAACACGCGGCGGAACCAATTCCGCTCCACCTCCGCCATATGCTGGACCAGGCCGGTCAACGTGAAGCCGGACGGCGGCACGGACGCCGCGGCGGCCTGCTCATCGTCCAGCCCCTGGCACTTCATGGCCAGTGTGGTGCGGTGAAAGTCGAGCCAGCTTTCAAGCGTCGTGCGCTCGTCGGCGTTCAGGGGCGGCATAGGGCGATCGAAGGCGCTCATCGGTTGATTATCGCCAGCGTCCGAAGCCGTCGGCAGGCGGGGCCTCACTACAGGGCGAACGTTGCCTGATGCGGCGCCAGGGAGCGTATTTGGTTGTGATCACCAAGACGGGCGTTGGCGTCCGTGGCGGGACCACCGCCAGATGGTCAACGGCGCGGTGGCGTCTGCGGGCCGGGGCTCGGGCGTGACCTCCCGGAGGGTACGGGCCGTGGCAGACCGTCCATGAGCGGTACTACCGCTCGGAAGCGGACGGGACCTGGGCGAGTCGGCTGGAGCACGTCCGGGTCCATGGCGACGCGGTGGGCCGGGTGGAACGGACCGTCTCGGTCGACTCCACGATCAACCGGGCACGCCGGCATCGTCACGAACCCGCACGTGCTCCAGCAGACCCGCGGTCCGAATCGAGCACCGTGTCTGCCACGAACCGGCTGAGCCGATAGGTGCTCTGTTCCACGGGGCGTCGGCACTGATCGGCCTGCTCGGCACGAGGACCCCGCGACTGGAGCGTGCCCACGACATCACCGCCGCCGACGCCCCCGTCTAACACGGCTTCGTCCCCTGAATGACAGGATCACTTCACGAAACTCCGCACCGACCCCAATCACGGCCGGCACGAGCGCCCGGTAGTTGAATCACACCATCGCGCGTGGCCCGGCGACAGGCGGCCGGAGTCCGGAATCGCGATTCAGCGATCGCCGGGCAACCAGGCCCTCTTTGGCAAGTAGCCGCATGCTGTCAGTTGGTCCGGATCCGGTCCCGCACCTCCGGCCGGGCCTCGAACCCGGCCGCCTTGTACGTGGCGATGCCACCGACGTTGGAACTCAGCGTGCAGACGCGGACGCTCGACGAGCCCATCTCCCGCAGCGCGGCCGCGCCGGCCACGGTGATCGCCCGGCCGTAGCCGCGCCCACGGTGGTCCTCGTGTACGCCCATCGGCTCGACCAGCCCCGGCTTCCCCGGGCCGGCCGACCACACCGTCACCACGGCCGCCGCGTTGCCCTGGTCGTCGTAGGCACCCAGGCAGCGGGCCTCGTCATAGAACGGTCCCGTCGACATCGCGTGCCAGTACTCGCGCGTAGGCCTCGAGGTGTTGAACGCGGACCGCAGGACGTCGGCGAAATCCCGCGCCTGCTCCGGGCCGATCGCCCTGATCCGCACACCGGGTTCCTCCACCGGCCCCGTGAGGTCGCGGAAGAGCGGCGTCCACGGCTCGTCGACGCCCCAGCCCTCCTTGGTCAACAGGTCGTGAAGCAGCAGGCCCGGCGGCGCCTCGATCGACACCGCTCCTTCCGGCAGCACGCCGCGCTCAGGCAGCGAGAAGTCCTCGACGAGCCTCCGCGCCAAGCCCTCGTCGCGGAAGGCGTCCGGAGCGACCGTCATCCGCACCACCCTCGGCGAGTCCAGGATCCCGACCGCGAGGATCTGTCCGTCCCGGCTCCAGGTCCGCACCACCGCGGCCGTCTCGGCCGTTCCGAAGCGGTAGTTCCAGCCGATGTCCCCCGGATGCAATTGCATCGGCGCGTCGTCGTACTGCCATCCCCGAAGCGCGGCCATGACCTCGCGCACCCCGTCGAACGCCGGCGTTCCCAGCACAATCGTCATAGCCGGGATCAGACACCCCATCCCGAGGGTCCGCAACCGGTTATCCGGCCCAGTAGTGCACCCGCAGCTGCCCTACGAACTTGCAGAAGGAGCCACCCGGCGGCGTGTGTACCGAGCCCGGTGATCACGGGCTGGGACGCTCGCGCGGCGGATTCACCGCCACGTCACATCTCGCCGTCGAACATGCCGACCAGGCCCGCAACCGTCAGAAGCCCGGCTTCCGCGACGGCCGGGCCGCCGCTCTTGAGTCCGGCCGACTCTCGCGAGCGTCATGCGGTCGGGTGCGGGATCAACCGCCTCAAGAGGCACGGCGCTGTCGCCACGCGCTACGACAAGCCGGCGGTCCGATACGAGGCGACGGTGTTCGTCTCAGCGATCAACGAATGCCTGGGCCCCTGTCTCGCGCGTCATCACGTAGGTGTTCCCGATGCCGGGATCGCCGTGGAAGAAGAACAGCTTCAACTCGTCGTGCTGATCGCGGTCCACGTAGAAGGACCACGCGTGCGTCGCTGGGGGTTCAGGAGTCGAGGTGTGAGTGGCCGTCACCGGGGAACGGCTGTCGGTGCGAGTCGGACGACCTGTCCGCCGTCGTCGTCGGTCAGTTGCCAGGTTTGCGTGCCGGAGAGGCGCCAGCAGTCCTCGAAGTCGAAGAGACGGCCCACGCCACTCCCAGCTCATGCGTCTCGCACCGCCCGCAGCTACTGATGAGCGCCACGGACAGCGTTCTCGATTCACGGCATCATGCCGTGACCACTCCCCACAGGCTCAGATGTCGCCCTGTACCAGGGCATGCAGATGCTCGTCGTGCCATCCGTCCGCGTGCAGCAGTGCGCTCCGCATCGTGCCTTCTAGGGAGTAGCCGACCTTATCCGCCACTCTGCACGATGCCGGGTTGGTCACCGAGTGGCACAGTCGTAGGCGGTGGAGGCCCAGATCGTTCAATGCCCATCGGCTGATCCGCACCGTAGACACGTCGGTAGCCGGCTGCGAGCAGAAGCGCCGTGGCGTCCTGCTCGGAGATCATGGCGTTCGCACCGATCACTGCAGTCCGCGCCGTGCCATGTTTTCGCTCATCGGCGGATGACTTCGGCGGCTAGATGGCTGAGCTATCAGCGGCGGAGCTGGCCGAACCGTTCATTTTCGTGGTCGGTACGGACGGTGCGCTTCGGCTGGCGGCGCGAGCATGTGGCTTGCGTCGGCGGAGCACGGGTTCTGGGCGCCGGCGAGATCCGCTGCGCGCGCGAAGCAGGCCAGTGGGCCGTGCGCGAGGGTGACCAACCACTCCACCGGGTACTTGCCCGGACGTCACCTCCCGGCCCGAACTCGCTTCCGCTCTCGACCGCACAGGGCTCGGCCGGCCCTCCGGCTTCACCCACGACGTCGTGTTCCGATGGTGCCCGGGCCGACCGGTCGGCGTCTGCGGGATGAGTCAGTCGCAGACGCCGACCAGTGCCGGTGCCGGGTCCGGGGCGTACGCCCCCGCCTTCAGTGGCCACCCGTCCGTCGGGCGCGACTGTTCACCCGATCCGGACCCCCGCCTGCTCTAGAGGTACGGCCGCGTGATCAGTTCGAAAGCGTGCCCTGCCGGGTCCTTGAAGTAGACGCCTCGGCCGCCGTGTCCCGTGTTCGTTTCGCCGGGGCGCTTCATCTGCGGGTCGGCCCAGTGCTCGATGCCCTGGTCGCACAGCCGCGCGTACGCCCGGTCGAAGAGTTCGTCGTCGACGAGGAACGCGTAGTGCTGCATCTGGATCTCGACCGGGGGCTCGGCGAACTGGATCAGTACGCCGTCGGCAAGCTGGACGTTGAGGAAGGGACCCCAGGACGGCGCCTCGGGGAGTTCCAGCAACTCCCGGAAGAAGCGCGCCGATTCCTCGCGGTTCTTCGCCGCGATGATGGTGTGGTTGAAGCTGACTGCCATGTGGATGACCTCGCTGTGGATTCGGCTTGAAAGGGACTCTCAGTGCTGGAGCACTGGGGGGTCCGCGCGCCGATCCGCCGGGGTGCCTTCGCGGCACCCGCAGAGCGATCAGTCGTCCACCGGATGGCCCGTCTGTGCGTGGCGTCGAAGCGCCGGTCCGGTGTTCACGTCGAGCGACGCTACTTCACCGATCTCGCCGTGGCAAGGCGGTATCCCGGCACGCAGGGGACCTTGCCACTCCCCCGGGTCCCCCTGTCGTCCCGCCAGGCCGACGACACGAGCTACAGCGACGTGCTGAACGCCGACCCCGGCACCTATTTGGTCACCGGCCGGTCCGGCCGGTTCCGTGTCGACGCCTCGCTCGTCGGTCCGGTCGGGGTCTCCCTGCACCGGACCGGCGTACCGTCACGGGGCAACAGCAGGCATCGGCCATCACGAGCCGAAGCCGATCAGGCCTCAGCTCCCGGCTCCCGTCCTTCAGCCCACAGCCTTCAGCCCTCAGCCCACGAACTCCCGATCGCCATACTGCACTTGGGCTTCTCCCCAGTCCGCACCCAGAGCTTCCGTGAACCTCCGGGCCACCGGCAGGTCGGCGAGCTCCGCGACCAGTACGAGCCGTCCGTCGAGCGTCACCGAGCCGCCGCCCAGCTTCCCCCGGGCCTCCGGGTCCGCGACGAGGCCCTTCCTCAGGTCGCTCGCCCTGACGCCGGGCACCTCGATCTCGACCGCGTCGGTCTCCGGCGAGGTTCGGGGCAGGCAGCGGAAGGTGAGCACGGCCTCCTGGTCGTACTGCTTCGCGATGATGCCCGCGATGTCCCGCAGCCTTTCGGGGCCGACCCGGTTGACGTCGAACTCCCGCGAGCGTTCGTACGTCGTCTGCTTCAGCTCGTCCGACCAGAAGACGCCGTCGAGGAGCGTCGAGTCGCCCGGCCTGGCGCCGTGGGCGCGGATGATCCCGCGTACCTCGTGGTCGAAGTGGCGCAGCCGGGTCGTGAGCCGGGGGTCGTCCGGGTCGGTGATGATCGCGGTGTTGTCCGTCGCGAAGATCTCCGCCGCCGGGCATCCGGGGAGGACAGGGCTCGCGTATGTGCTCTGCGCGCCGGTGATCCCGAGCAGGAGGGCGGCTACGCCTGTGGTCAGCAGGCGGAACGGGCGGCGGGGGGTGACGTCTTTCATGGCGTGACCAACGAGCCGGAGCGGGGATCGTTGCGTACGTCGCCGTCAGCCGTGCCGGAGAGGGCGGCTGCGTCGCGCGGTCCGTGGTGGCCCTCGTCGACGCCAGGGCGATCAGGGGTTCGTGTTCGTGTCGACCTGCGGGACAGGTCTGTGCACGCGCCCCGTCGAGTGTCTCGGATTCAGCGCATCCGAGACGCTCGACGGGGCAATCGGCACGGGTCGCGTTCAGCCGTTGGGCAGGATCACCGCGCGCCCGTTCACGCGCCCTTCGTGCAGCCGCTCGTAGGCCTTCGGCCCGTCGTCCATGCTGTACGTCTCGACGTGGACGTCCACCGCACCCGAACGGGCCAGGTCGAGCACCTCGATGAGCTCGGCGCGGCTGCCCCAGTACGGGGAGGTCACCGAGACCTCGTACGGAAGGGCCCCGAACCCGACGGGCAGCGCGCCGCCGCCGAGTCCGACGATGGTGACGTCCCCCTCGACCGCGGCCATCGCGCCGGCGGACGTCACCGTGGGCTGGGCCCCCACGAAGTCGAGGACGACCTCGGCGCCCCTGCCGCCGGTCAGTTCACGGACCGAGGCGGCGGCAGCCGCGTCGGACAGGACCGTCTCGTGCGCGCCGACGGTGCGGGCGAGGGCGAGCTTCTCCTCCGTGACGTCCAGGGCCACGACCCTGGCGGCGGTCATCGCGCGCAGGAGCTGGATGGCGACGTGGCCGAGACCGCCCGTGCCGATCACGACGGCGGTGCTGCCGGGGACGAGCTTCGGGAGGGACCGCTTGAGCGCGTGGTACGGGGTGAGGCCGGCGTCCGTGAGCGGTACGGCCCGCACGGGGTCGAGGTCGCCGAGCGGCACCAGGTGACGGGGGCTGTCGACGATCATGTACTCGGCGATGGCGCCGGGGGCGCCGAGTCCGGGCGGCATGATGCCCAGCTCCGTGGCCCGCAGGCAGTAGTTCTCCTTGCCCTGGGCGCACATCGCGCAGGTTCCGCAGCCCCAGGGGCCGTAGACGGCGACGGCGTCACCGACGGCGAAGCCTTCGGCGCCGGGGCCGAGGGCCGCGACGGTGCCCACGCCCTCGTGTCCGAGGGTCAGCGGCAGCGGGAACGGCAGCTGGTCGGCGGACCAGCTCATGACCGCGATGTCGGAGTGGCAGACCCCGGCCGCGGCGACCTTCAGGAGCACCTGGCCGGGCCCGGGCTCCGGGTCGGGGACGGTGACGACCTCGGGCGCGGCTCCCACCGTGCGGTACTGCAGTGCCTTCATGACGCTTTCCTCTCCAGTTCGTTCGTGTGCGGTCCCGGCCGGTGCCGGGCGGCCTCAGCGGGCCGCGTAGGCGCCGTCGACCAGGTGGTAGCTGCCGTGCACGAAGGACGCCCGCTCGGAGAGCAGGAACGCGACGAGCTCGGCGACCTCCTCCGCCCGGCCCAGCCGCCCCGCCGGATGCAGGGCCACCAGGGCCTCGTGCGCCTCCTCGCCGATCCCCGCGAGGAGGGGCGTGTCGATGTATCCGGGGCCGACGGCGTTGATACGTACCCCCTGGGAGGCGTGTTCGAGTGCCGCCGTCTTGGTGAGGCCGACGACGCCGTGCTTGGCCGCGACGTAGGCGGCGCTGCCCGCGGAGCCGTTCGTGCCGAGGATGGAGGCCATGTTCACGACGGCGCCGCCGCCGGAGGCGAGGATCGCGGGCAGTTCGTGGCGGAGCGAGTAGAAGACGCCGTCCAGGTTGGTGGAGACGACGCGCCGCCATTCCTCTGCGGGGGTCTCGACGATCGGGACGGGGGCGCCGGCGACACCGGCGTTGTTGACCGCCAGGTGAAGGCCGCCGAAGGCGGCGACCGTGGCCTCGACGCCGGTCTGTACGGAGGCGTCGTCGGTGACGTCCATCCGTACGGCGAGGGCGCGGGCGCCGTCCTCGGTCAGCTCGGCGACGGCGGCGGTGGCGCGGTCGGCGTCGTGGTCGGCGACGGCCACGGCCGCACCCGCGTGGGCGAGACGGCGGGCGACGGCGAGTCCGATACCGGAGGCGCCGCCGGTGACGAGCGCGATCCGGCCGGCGAACTCCTGGGGGTGGGTGGTCGGGGAATGGGTCATTTCGGTCCTTGGAAGCGGGCGGTGGGCGGGATGGTAGTTCGGGTGGGTGGGATGGCGATTCAGGTGGGTGGGAGGGGTTTCGGGGCGCCTGACCCCTGCCCTTCCCCCGGCGGCTCGGTTGGTGGCGGCCCGGCCTGGGGCGGATTCGTCGGTGACATCTCGGCCTACGGCGGCTCAGCCGGTGACAGCGCGCCCGGTGGCGGCTCTGTCGCGAGGAGGGCGAAGGCCTCCTCCACCAGGTCGGGCAGCGCTTCCGGGGCGCCGCAGGTCACCCAGGCGCGGGTGGCCGCCATGAGCGTCGCCGCGCCGGAGCCGACGGCCACGGCGGGCCGCAGGTCACGGGCCGCGTCGGCGTCGATCCGGGCGGCGACCAGCCGCACGGAGGCGGCCTCCCCCTCCAGGAGGATGCGCCCGAGCACGGCACGCAGGGGTGCTTCGTCCTCGGCGAGACGGAAGACCTCCCGTACTCCCGTCCTGCGGTGCCAGGCCGGGACGGCCGGGTCGGAGAGCCAGACCCGCAGGGCCGCCCGGTAGGCGGTGAGCGGGGTCTCGCGCGCCGGACGGGTGGCGAGGGCGTCGTTGATCCGTACGCAGTCGGCGCGGATGCCGTCGAGGACGGCCTCCTCCTTGGAGGCGAAGTAGCGGCTGAAGGTGCGCCGGGAGACTCCGACCGCGTCGGTGACGTCCTCGACGGAGACGCCGGCCGTTCCTCGCTCCAGAACGAGCCGGAGCGCGGCCTCACCGAGTGCCTCGCGGGTCCGCGTCCCCTTCGGGCCGCGCCTCGGGCTTCGGCGTTCTCGCTCCGTGCTCATATTTGCACCGTACATCTATTAATGTCGCAGTGGGACATTCCGGATAACTCGGGTAACCCCGACGGACGACGGACCCGTGACGACTTGTCGCCAATCACCGTTTTCGATGGTCTGCGCAGTGCATGGTGGGGGTTGCCCCACCGGAAGGAGCGTGCCGTGCTGTCCGACCTCTTCGACCGCTTGTTGAGACGCGGTGCCGGATCCGGCCCCGTCACGGGAACCAGCCCCGGCCCCGGCGGCATCGGGCGCCCCAGGTCGCCCGGGACCCTCGTCCTCGACGCCGACTTCTCCTCCGCCGCGCAGTGGACCGCCGGCCGTTCCTGGGCCTATCCCGACGGCGGGCCGACCAATCCGGGCGACAACAAACTCGACCACCTCGTGGACGACCCCACGTACAGCCGGACGGGGCTCTTCCGGGCGACCCGCCGGAGCGACGGGTACTGGGACGCGGGGCTGCTCACGACGGAGGGCAGCCCGGAGGGCTTCCTCGTGCGCGCGGGTGACGTCCTGGAGGCCCGGGTGCGCCTGCCCGAGGAGACGGGCGCCTGGCCGGCGATCTGGACCTGGCTCGACGGCGGGCAGGAGATCGACGTCTTCGAGTACCACCCCGACAATCCCGACCTGCTCGAACTGTCGAACCGGATCCGGGGCCGCCACCACTACTTCCGTGACCCGGCCGTCCGCCCCGGGGCGTGGGTCGACCTGCGGGTCGACTTCGGCTCACGGAACGTCGTCTGGTGGGTGAACGGCGCGCGGGTCTTCGAGGACCGCCGGGGGGTCGGACGTTCATGGCGGGCCCATCTGATCGTCAACCTCTCGGTCTGCGCGGGCCGGTACCATCCGGCCCCGGACGCCGACGCGTCGGAGATGTCGTACGAGGTCGCGGAGTTGCGCGTGTACCGCGACTGACACGTCGTCGCGCGCGTCGCAGGGGGCAGCGGGCTTCGCGGGAACGGGTGTTGCGTAGGCTCGAAGAGAGCGTTCCGCGCCCGCGCACCGCGCTGCCCGTACGACGAGGAGGACCCCCATGAACACCGCCGACGAGGGACGGCAGCAGCAGCTGGACGCGGCCAGCGTCATCAATGCCAAGAAGACGCTCCTCCAGCTGCTCGCCCGCGCGGGCGTCTACACCGGCGACGCCGAGGAGCTCATCGGCCTCGTCGAGGCCGGCGCCCTCTCCCTCGCCCACGCGGAGCTCTCGGGGATCCGGGAGAACCCCCCGCAGGAGACGGGGAAGGAGAGCGGGAACGGGGAGGATTACGCGTCCGGGTGGGCCGACGGCGTACGGACCGCCGCCGACGCGCTCGGGATCCTCGCCGAGCAGGCCCTGATCCGGGCCGTCACCGCGGGCCCGTCGTCCGATGCCGGTGACGAGCACTCCCCCGTCGGCAGGGCGGAGATGGAGCGGACCAAGGTCGCGGTCACGCCGCTGTACCTCTCGTTCAGCGACGTCTCCGACCTCGACCCCGAGGTCACCGAGCAGGTGCTCGGCGCCGTCCTCCGTACGATGAGCCCCCGTCAGCGGGCGGGCTACCCGGGGCGCCTCACCGAATTCGCGTCGGCCCACCACGGCCATCTGGAGCGGCTGTACGCGGAGTACGGGCCCGGCAGCCCGATCGCCGTCCACGGCCGGTACTCCCTCGTCCACTCCCCCACCAGCGTCGCCGTACTGGAGCGGCTCGCGGCGACGCCCTCGGCCCTGCACGAGGAGTGGGACGCCGCCGAGCTGCCACCCGCGTGGCTGGACGGGCTGACCTCCGCCTGGGGTTCGCCCGTCTGAGGGAGCGGCGGCGGCACGCCGACCCGTACCCCGCCCGCCCGCCCGTCGAATCGTTCTTCCGTCTGCCACCACGGGGCAAGGGTCCGTCCACGGTCGCGGTACCCGGGTCCCGCACGGTGCACGTGCGGAGTGGCCGTCGACACGAACGCCCGCCACTCCGCTTCCCCCGGCCCTCGCCCGAAGGGCCTGGCCCGCCCGTGAATGGAGTGGCTCCGTGACCGTCACCGTGACCGCCGCCCGTGGACTCCTCACCGCCGGGATGGACGGCATGATGGCGTCCACCGTGGTGCCCCGGGGCCGGACCGTCGTCGTCAAGTGCGGCGGCAGCACCCTCGTGAACGCCTCCCTCCGGCACTCGTTCGCACAGGACGTCGTCGAGCTGCGGCGCGCGGGGCTCCACCCGGTGGTGGTGCACGGCGGCGGTCCGCAGATCAGCGCGATGCTCGACCGGCTCGCCCTGGAGGTCCGGTTCGAGGCGGGCATGCGGGTGACCACTCCGGAGACCATGGACGTGGTCCGCATGGTCCTGACCGGCCAGGTCCAGCGTGACCTGGTCGGCGCCATCAACGCCCACGGGCCCTTCGCCGTGGGCATGTCCGGGGAGGACGCGCACACGCTGACGGCGGAGCGCCGCCCGGCGCGGGTGGACGGGCGCCCCGTGGACATCGGTCTGGTCGGCGATGTCGTGGCCGTGGCTCCGGACACCGTCAGGAACCTGCTCGCCGACGGGCGCGTCCCGGTGGTCTCCCCCGTCGCGCGCGGCAAGGACGGTCGGGTCTACAACGTGAACGCCGATCTGGCGGCCTCGGCCCTCGCCGTCGCCCTCGGCGCCGACCGGCTCGTGATGCTCACGGACGTCCCCGGGCTGTACGCGGACTGGCCGCGCAGCACCGAGGTCGTCCCGCGCCTGACGGCCGGTGAACTGGACGCGCTGCTCCCCGGCCTCGCCGGTGGAATGCTGCCGAAGATGGAGGGCTGTCTGCGCGCCGTCCGTTCGGGCGTCGGGCGCGTCCATGTCCTCGACGGGCGGGTCCCGCACGCGGTGCTCCGGGGCGTACTCACCGAGGAGAACCCGGGCACCACGGTCCTGCCCGACCCGGCGACGGACGACTCGGACAGCTCCGGCGTCTCCGATACCTCCGACGGCTCAACCGCCGCCTGACGGGCGCGACACCCGGACCCGTACCCGTACGGGCAGGGCCCCCGACACCCCTACCCACACCCGTACGAGGACCAGCACCAGCACCCCTACCGACCCCGGCACCGCCCGCTCTCCGGCCCCGCCCCCTGGCGCCCAATCCCAGCCAAGGATAGGTTAGGCTCACCTAACAAGCGCCTCGCATTGGCCGCTGCCCCCGCACACACCTGTCTGTGGGGGTGTCAGGCGGGGCGGCAGTACACCCCTGCCCGGAGACAAGGATCCACCATGCCTTCTGTGTTCACCCCCGTTCGCCGCCGCGTCCTCGTGGCGGGTGCCGCCGCGGTCTCGCTCGGCCTCATGGTGACCGGGTGCGGCTCGGACGACAAAAAGGACGACGCCGCGGGCTCTGCGGCCAAGGCCCCGGCGGGCGCTTTCCCCGTGACCATCAAGAGCGCGCTCGGCGAGGCCGTCATCAAGGAGAAGCCGAAGCGCGTGGTGACCCTCGGTCAGGGCTCCGCGGAGACCGCGATCGCGCTGGGCAACGTCCCGGTCGGCATCGAGAGCTACCCGTGGGGCAGCGACAAGACCGGCTACCTGCCCTGGATCCACGACGCCGTGAAGAAGTCCGGCGCGACGCTGCCCAAGCAGTTCGACGGTGGCGAGGAGCTCGACATCGAGGCCATCACCGAGCTGGAGCCCGACGTCATCCTCGCCCCGTGGTCGGGCATCACGCAGAAGCAGTACGACCTCCTCAAGGACATCGCGCCCACCGTCGCCTACCCGGACAAGGCGTGGAGCACGAACTGGGACCAGCAGATCGAGATCATCTCGAAGGCGCTCGGTCAGCCGGAGAAGGCCGAGGAGCTGACGTCGAAGATCGACAAGCAGCTCACCGACGCCGCCGCGAGCCGCCCCCAGTACAAGAACGTCACGTTCTCGTACATCTACAACACCGGCCCCGGCACCCTCGGCATCTTCAAGCCCGAGGAGCAGCGCGTGTCGATGGTGTCCAAGCTCGGTCTGCAGGTCGACCCGATCGTCGACACGTTCAAGGAGACCGACGGTACCGACTCGGCCCTGATCGGCCTGGAGAACGCCAACAAGCTGTCCGCCAGCGACATCGCCTTCACTTTCTACATGGACGACAAGTCCCGCAAGGAGATCGAGGCCCAGCCCCTGTACGCGGCGATCCCGGCCGTGAAGAAGGGCGCGCTCGTCTACAGCGACGACCAGCCGTTCGTCACCGCCTCGTCGATGATCAACCCGCTGACGGTGCCGTACAGCATCGAGCGCTACCTGCCGATGATCGACAAGGCCGTCGCCAAGGCCGGGAAGTAACCACAGGTCCCCAGCGTGACCACCATCTCCCGGATCGGCCAGGGCCCCGCCGTCGTACGGCGGGGCCTCGGCCGGCATGTCATCGCCGCCGTCCTGTGCCTGGTCCTGCTCGCCCTGGCCCTGTTCGCCAGCGTGATGTTCGGCAGCAAGCCGACGTCCTTCGGCGACGTCCTGCGGGTCATCACCGGTGACGCCGACGGCTACACCCGTACCGTCGTCGAGAGCCGCTACCCCCGCACCGTCCTCGGAGTGCTCGCGGGGCTCTGCCTCGCCGTCGCCGGCACCCTGATGCAGGGCATCACGCGCAATCCGCTCGCCGAGCCGGGGCTTCTCGGAATCAACGCCGGCGCCTCGGCGAGCATCGTCGCCGCCACCGCGTTCCTCGGCGCCTCCGGGCAACGGGAGACCGTCTGGTGGGCTCTCGCCGGCGCGCTCGCGATCGGTGTCGTCGTCCATCTCCTCGGCACCGCAGGCGGAGGCGGCGGCCCGGTGCGGCTGGTCCTCGCGGGCGCGGTCCTCTCCGCCGTCCTCGCCGCGTTCATCCAGGCCGTCGCGCTGTCGAGGCCCCAGGTCTTCGACACCTACCGCTACTGGGTGGTGGGCGCGCTCGGCGGGCGCGGCTATGACGCGTTCTGGGCGGTCCTGCCGTTCGCGGCGGTCGGCTTCGTCCTCGCCCTGCTGCTCGCGCCCGGCCTCAACGCCATGGCCATGGGCGACGACAAGGCCGCGTCCCTCGGCATCAGCCCGGCCCGCGTCAAGGGCGCCGGGCTGCTCGCGGCGACCCTGCTGGCCGCCGCCGCGACGGCGGCCGTCGGCCCCATCGCCTTCGTCGGCCTCGCCGTCCCGCACATGGTCCGGGCGCTCGTGGGCGCCGACTTCCGCGCCCAGATCGTCCTCACCTCCCTCGCGGGCCCCACGCTGCTGCTCTTCGCCGATGTCATCGGCAGGGTCCTGCTGCGCCCCCAGGAACTCATGGTCGGCGTCGTCACCGCCTTCGTCGGTGCGCCGGCCCTGCTCTTCGCCGTTCGCCGTATGAGGGGGGCTTCATGAAGACCGCCGCCGACCGGGTCGGGCGTCCGGACGCTTCCGCCGACCGGGATACGGGGACGGACGGGGGCTCCTATACGGGTACGGGCTCCGGTACGGGTACGGGTACGGGCTCCGGTACGGGTACTGGTACGGGCTCCGCTGCGGGCGGCGGGCAGCGGTCCCCCGCGCGCGGCGTCCTGCGGATCGGTCCGTGGATCGCCGTGCCCGTACGCCGTACCTCCGTGATCGCCGCCGCGGTGACGCTCGTGCTGCTCGCCGGGGCGGCCGTGGCCACCCTGTCGATGGGGCGGCTGGGCATCGGCCTCGCCGACCTGCCGTCCGCCCTCGCGGGCGAGGCGACGGGCAAGAACGCGTTCGTCCTCAACCGGCTGCGCGGGCCCAGGCTCGTGGTGGCCATCGCCACCGGCGCGGCCTTCGGGCTGTCCGGGGCACTGTTCCAGTCCGTCACCCGCAACCCGCTGGGCAGCCCGGACGTGATCGGGCTCGGCGCCGGTGCCGGTGCGGGGGCCGCGGCGGCGGCCCTGTTCCTGCCCGATGTGCTGCCGGTGCCCGTCGGGGCGCTGCTCGGCGCGGTGATCGCGATGGTGGTCGTGTTCCTCGCCACCGGGACCGGGTTCCGCAGCCCCGGACGGCTCGTGGTCGCCGGTATCGGCGTGGCCGCGATGGCGACGGCGCTGACCCAGTACGTCGTCTACTCCGTCGAGCGCGACAAGGCCAGCGCGCTGACCGCGTACATCAACGGCAGCCTCTCCGCCCGTTCCTGGGACGACGCGACGACCATCTGGACGGTGCTGCTGCTCTCCCTGCCGTTCGCGGCGCTCCTCGCGCGGCCCCTGTCCGTCGGTGAGATGGGCGACGACCTCGCCACCGGCCTCGGTGCCCGGCCGGGCAGGACGGCCACCGCGGCGGTCGCGCTGTCGATCGTGCTCTCGGCGGCGGCCGTCAGCGTGGCGGGACCCGTCGCGTTCGTCTCCCTGACGGCGCCGCAGATCGCCAAGCGCGTCACGCGCAGCGGCGGCCCGCACCTGGTCATGTCGACCCTGCTGGGGGCCCTGCTCCTGGTCCTGGCCGACCTCACGGCGCAGCAGCTGCCGCTGTTCGACAACCTGCCGGTCGGTCTGTACACGATGGCCCTCGGGGGCACGTACCTGGGCTATCTCCTGCTGAGGGAGTGGAAGCGGCCCGCGTGACGCGGGCGGTGAGGCGTAGCCAGCGAGGCGCAGGAAGTCAGGCGTACGGCCCCGGGTCGTCTCGATCCGAGCCGTACGCCGTCTCCGTTCACGGCCGATGGAGAGGGCCGTCGGTGGTTCTACTCGAATTCGGGGCGGAAGGTCTCGCCGACGCGCAGGTTCCAGCGCCCGGCACGGCCACTGAAGTGGACGGCGGTCAAGGGGCGGACGTCGAGTCGCAGGGCGGCCTCGTCCGGGGCCGCGAGGGCGTGGACCGTCGCGGCGCGGATCACGTCGGGTTCGGCGACGACGGTGACGCGTCCGGAGCCGGCCTGGAGGGCGTCGAGCCAGCCGCCGACCCGTACGCGGAGGTCGCGCAGGGACTCCCCGCCGTGGGGTGCCGCCGTCGGGTCGGACAACCAGGCGGCGACGGCGGGTTCCTCGGCGGCGGCGACGGCCGCGAGGGACCGGCCGCGCCACCGTCCCATGGAGCAGCCGGCGAGTTCGGCCACCGCCTCGGGAGCGAGCCCGAGGGCCTGGGCGGTGCGCCGGCAGCGCGCGGACGGCGAGCAGTACGCGCGCGTGGAGGCGGCCACGGCGGCGGCGACGGACTCGGCGCGCACGATGCCCTCGTCGTCCAGCGGGCTGTCGTCGTCGAAGCGGACGTCGCGCAGCGCTCCGCTCGTTCCGGGGGAGATCAGCGTCAGCCGGACGGTCATCGGGGGTCCTTCTCTGTCGGCGAGGGGGCGGGCGAGGTGAGGGGGCGTGGGGTGCGGTGGGGGCGTGTTGGGGCGTGCGGGGGGGGGAGCGTACGGGCCGGGGCGGGGCGGGTGATCCATGCCTCACGCCCTTGGCGGCGGACGCGGTGCGCGGTACCGTCGGGCGACATGTGAAGAACGTGACGACGGCGAGACGGAAGTCCGGTGAGAACCCGGTACGGTCGCGCCACTGTATGCCGGGGCTCCCCCTCCCGAGGTGGGGTCACGGCGAGTCAGACCCGTGGACCGTCGTCCTGCACCACCGATCGGGACGCGAGTTCCCGCAGGAGGTTCCGTCATGGCCGAGGCCGTCGTGTCCGCTGCCGTATCCACCCCTTCCGTAGCCGTTCCGGCTCCGCTGCCCGTCCGGGCCGTCCTTCCCTGGGCCTTCTTCGTCGGCCTTCTCGCGCTCGTCGCGCTGTACTTCGTGGGTGCCGAGCAGGGCGCCACCTCGCTGATCGCGGGCTCCGACGTGCACGAGTGGGTGCACGACGGACGCCATCTGCTCGGCTTCCCCTGCCACTGAGAGGCAATACGCGCATGCACGCCTCAACAGTCAGATCGCTGCTGGTCCGGGGGATGCTCGCGGGCCTGATCGCCGGACTCTTCGCCTTCGCCGTCGCCTACGTGGTGGGCGAGCCGTCCGTGAACGGTGCCATCGCGGTGGAGGAGGCCCAGTCCGCGCAGGCGCCGCACTCCGGTCATGGCGACACCACGGTCGCGGAGTCCGTGGGGTCCGGGGAGTCCTCTGCGGCCGGACACACGCACGAGGGGCAGGAGGACCCGGCGGTGAGCCGTCCCGTCCAGTCGACCCTGGGTCTCGCCACGGGCGTTCTCGTCTACGGTGTGGCGCTGGGCGGCATCGCCGCGCTCGCCTTCTCCTTCGCGCTGGGCCGGATCGGCCGGTTCAGCCCCAGGGCGACGGCCGCGCTGACGGCCGGAGCGGCGTTCACGACCGTGTATCTGGTTCCGTTCCTGAAGTATCCGGCGACTCCGCCGGCCGTCGGCAACCCCGACACCATCGGGAAGCGCACCACCCTGTTCTTCCTGATGATCCTGCTCAGCGTGCTCCTCGGCGTCGCGGCCGTGATCGCGGGCCGACGGCTCGCACCGCGTCTCGGCAACTGGAACGCGAGCCTGGCCGCCGGTGCCGGGTTCGTCGTCGTGACCGCCGTCGCCTTCGCCGTACTCCCGGCGAACGACGACGCGGTCCAGGCGAGCTTCCCCGCCGCGCTGCTCTGGGAGTTCAGGTTGGCCTCGCTGGCCATCCAACTGGTGCTGTGGGCCGTGTTCGGAGTGGTCTTCGGCGCCCTCGCCCAGAAGGCGCTGACGGAACGGACGGCTGCCGCCGCTCCGCTCACGGCACCCCTCGCGGACTGACCACCGACGGACAGAACGACTGGACGGCAGGACAGCCGACGATCCAGCCACATCCGAAGCACCGCCCCGAACGCCCCCGGCGCTCGGGGCGGTGCCACGTTCCCGACAACTATGTCCATATCGGCGAGGGTTGGCCGATCCGCATCTCTCCCCCACCCCACCTCCATATACTGAGCGCACACGTACCATCACGTTCTGCATGCGGAGGGTTCCCTCTTGGGTGGTCGCGCTCAGCCGACCGACGAGATCCGGCGCGTCGGAGGTCTCGCGGACACCGCGCCACGACCGCCCTGGCACGAACGAGCCGGGGACGGCGTCGTGGCCGGCCTGTACGACGCCGACCTCGTGACCGAGGCCGAAGGACTCGCGCGGGCGGGCCTGTTGACGCGGCGGGATCTGCGCGTGCTCCTTCTGGTGACCGACGACCATCCCGGGTGGCTCCCGGCCCGGAGGCTCGCCCTCCAGGGGCTGCGGGACACCCCGGAAGTGCCGCAGCAGGTGCTCTCCGCGCACGCGCAGATCGAGCACTGGCCGCCCGTCGCGTACGAGGAATCCGCGAGTCACCAGCCCGACGGGCGCGTGCGGCACACGGCGGCGGTCCGGCTCGGGCCGCCCGACGGACCGGTGACCGGCCCGGCCCGGAGCGGTCCGACGGCGGCACAGGCCCGCCGGTCCGCCGCCCACGCCCTGCTCCACCGGCTCGCCGGTGTCGAGCCGGGCGACCTCGCACCCGGACGCTCCGAACAGGGGCAGGGGCGGCTGACGCTCCGAGGGCTGAGCACGGAGGTCTTCGAGGCGCTGCTCCACTCCCGCGTATCGGAAGGACGGGCACCAGGAGCGGAGTTGCTCGCGGAGATCGCCCGCCGGGCCGACTCCGCACAGCTGCGACAGCCGGACATTCAGCTCGTCCTTCTCGATGCCCGGGGGCCCGCCTGGCGGGAGCCGCGCGTACTCGTCCTCCGTCTCGCGGCGGGCGAGCCGACGGCGCCCGCCGCACTGTTGCGGCGGCACGCGGACGCCCGAGGCGCGGAGCTTCGGAACACCGTCGTCGCGGCCGGCGGGGCGTTCTCCTGCCGCTGGAGCTGGGACGCTGGCGACGGGCGTACGGTCGACGGCGCCGAGCGCACCGCGCGCGATCACCGGGAGGCCGTTCACCGGGGCGCGGTCGCGCTCCTCGCCGAACTGACGGGCCTGCCCGAACCCGAGCAACGGCGGGCTGACGAGGAGACCGGGGCGGTCCGCCGGACTCCGCGCATCCGGCCCGTCCCCGCCGGGCAGGATCCGGTGAAGTACCTGAACAAGTACACCCAGTTGGACATGATCTCCAAGCCGGGTTCGACCTTCACCAAAGCTCCGAAGAGCGTCCTCTGCTCGTACACCTGCACCCTCGTACGCACCGGGGCGGAGGTCTCGGCGAGTCGTCGGGAGAGGACGAGGGCGGATGCCCGCCGTGCCGCCGCCTCCGCCCTGCTGGCGGAGCTGGCCGCGCTCGACGCCGAGACCAGTGCTTCCGTTGCCGTACCGCCGCAGGCGACGGGGGCGGGCCGCTCGGTGTCGGACTCACCGCATGCACCGGAGGTACGTGAGGAATCCGAGGTCCGCGAGATCTCTCAGCTCCCACCGGTCGCTCGAATCGCTGCGGTCCCGGCGGTCCGAGCCGTTGAGCTCGTCACGCCGGGCGATCCTGCTGAGCCTGCCGAAGCCGTCGAAATGGCCCCGGCGGCCTCCTTCGGGCCGGTGGAGAAGGGCCGAGCGGCTGTCGCGAGGGCGCTTGCCGCCGGATGCGCGCTCGCCTTCCTCCCCGCCGACGGCGAGCCCGCCGGGCTCCTCCTCCACCGGGCCGACGGTGCGCCGATGCCGGGAAGCCCTCCTCCGGCCCCTCTCGCCGTCACGCACTGCACGCTGCTCCCGCCGCGGACTCCCCACCCGATCCCTGTCCCCGCCCCGAGGTGTACCCGCGTCTCGGGGTGGCGGGTGCCGCTGGCCCACGCCGTACCCGTACTCCTGCGCCGGGACCGGGAGGCCGCGTGGCATCCCACGGCGGCGGGGTGGGCGGAGGCGGCCCGACTCGGACTCGGGGCCGTTTCCGCCGGGCTCGTCCACCCGGCGCTCACTGCCGATGGGGTGGACCGGTGGCGGTTCGGGCCGCTGCCCGCCGCCACCGTCAGGGCCATGGGGGAACTGGTCCGCCGGATGGCTCCGTACGCCCACGCCGTGGCGGTCGACGGCGCCGGGGCGGCCGGGGAGGACGCCGTACCGGCGTTCCTCGATGCCCTGGCGGACGGCATGCTCCGTACCCCGGCGGCTGCCCTCTTCGGCAGCGGACCGTTCCTCGGAACCACCGGCGGCCCGCTGCCGGAAGCGGATGTCGTGGCCGTACGGCCGTGGTTGGACGGCATGGAGGACGGGCTCGACGACGGCCCGCCTCCCGGGCTCGTCGTCGAGTTCACCGAGCCCTCCGAAGCGGAGGCCACTGCCGGACGGCTGACGGCCCGGCTGCTCGTGGCCGTCGACCCCGCCCGGCCGGACGAGGAGGTGGCCGCCGACGCGCTGCGCGGTCCGGACCCTGTCGGGGGCGTCGAGCCGCACCACCTGCGCGCGCGAGTGCGGCGCCGGCTGGAGCGCGCGACCAGGCAATGCGCCGGTGCGCTCGACGGGCTGCTCGCCCTGCCCGCCCGGTTCGTACTGGACTCGGCGGGAATCGGGCAGCTACTCGATGCCGAACAAGCCCTGCAAGAAGTGGGGTTGGCGCTTCGGTGGCCGCCCGCCCTGCGCGACCTGCTGTCCGCCGGCACGGTCGTCGGAGCGGACCCGTACGAGAACGCCGACGACGACAAGGGTCTCGACGTCGAGATCCATGCCGTGGGCGCCTTCGATGGCGCACCCTGTCACGCCACCCCCGCTCCCGGGGTCCCGCTCCGCCCCCGCCCCGAGGGCGGTGCGCCTCGGTTCAGCCTCCGGGCGCTGCTCGACTTCCGCTGGCAGTTCGCGCTCGGGGAGGACGTGCTGAGCGAGGCCGAGCTCGATGAACTCGCCGAAGCCACCCGCCCTCTCGTGCGGGTCCGGGACCGTTGGGTGCTGCTCGATCCCGTGATGGCAGCGCGCGTACGCCACCGGGAGATCGGCCGGCTCTCCGGGGTCGACGCGCTCTCCGCGGCCCTCACCGGCACCGTCGCCGTCGACGGCCGGACCGTGCCGTGCCGGGCGGGTGGCGGCCTCGCCGTCGTCGTGGACGTGCTGCGGCGCGGCGAGCACACCACCCCGGTGCCCGCGCCCACCGGACTCCACGCGCGGCTGCGCGCCTACCAGGAAAGGGCGTTGGCCTGGCTGGCGCACACCGGGGGGATCGGGTTCGGCGCGGTCCTCGCGGACGACATGGGCCTGGGCAAGACGCTCACGGCCATCGCGTACACCCTGCACCGCTACGAGAACGGGCATCGCGGCCCGGTCCTCGTGGTCTGTCCGTCCTCGCTGGTGACCAACTGGGAGCGGGAGTTCAGCCGGTTCGCGCCGCACCTCGACGTGGTGGTCCATCACGGTACGCGGCGCGGTCTCGACGCCGTCGGCGACCGGACCGTCGTTCTCACCACGTACGGCGTACTCCGCCGTGACGACGAACTCACCTCGCATGGCTGGGATCTGGTCATCGCGGACGAGGCCCAGCACGCCAAGAACCACGGCTCCGCCACCGCCCACCGGCTGCGGGCGCTGGACTCCACGACGCGGCTGGCCCTGTCCGGAACTCCGGTGGAGAACAACCTGTCCGAGCTGTGGTCGCTGCTCAACTGGGCGAACCCGGGGCTCTTCGGCCCGCTCAGGACCTTCCGCTCCCGGTACGCGGCTGCCGCCGAACGCGAGCCGGACGGTCCGGCCGCGCAGGCGCTCGCCCGGCTGATCTCCCCCTTCCTGCTGCGCCGGCGCAAGACGGACCCGTGTGTCGCCCCCGAGCTGCCCGCGAAGGTCGAGACCCGGCGGATCGTCGAGCTCACCGCAGAGCAGGTCGCCCTGTACGAGGCCGTCGTCCGCGAGACGATGGAACAGATCGCCCAGTCGCCGTCCCTCGCACGGTCCGGTCTCGTCTTCAAGCTGATCACGGCCTTGAAGCAGATCACCAACCATCCCGCGCACTACTGGGGCGAGCGGCACCCGGGCCCGTCCCGGACGGGGGAGTTCGCCGCCCGGTCGGCGAAGCTCGAAGCCCTGGGCGAGCTGGTGGAGTCGATCACCGGGCGCGGCGAGGCGATGCTCGTGTTCACCAGCTACGTCACCATGGGCCGTCTCCTCACCGAGCACCTCACACACCTCGGCCACCGCCCCCTGTTCCTGCACGGCGGTCTGGACACGCGGCAACGGCAGGAGTTGGTCGACGCCTTCCAGGCGGGCGGTGCACCGGTGTTCGTCCTCTCCGTGAAGGCGGGTGGCACCGGCCTCACGCTGACCAGGGCGAGTCATGTCGTCCACTTCGACCGCAGCTGGAACGCCGCCGTCGAGGACCAGGCGTCCGACCGCGCGCACCGGATCGGGCAGCGCCGGACCGTCACCGTCCACCGACTCGTCACGAGGGGAACGATCGAGGATCGGATCGACCAACTCCTCACCCATAAGAGGGCCTTGCAGGACACGGTTCTCGGATCGGGCGAGTCGGGGGTGGCCCGACTGGGCGACCGCGAACTCGCGGAACTCGTCGCGCTGGGAGGCCCGTCGTGACCCGGGAGACGTCCGGACGCGAACGCGGGGACGGGGCCGGGGTCGAGCGCAGGAGGGATGTCGTTCCCGTACTGGACAGGGTGACGGCTCCTCCCCCGCCGCCGCTCCCCGCCCTGGACGCGCTCCGGGCGCTCGTCGCCGACGCGGCGCATCGTGCGGCTGCTCTCCTGGTGCCCCTGGGCGGCGAATCCATCAGTGACGTCGACGACGGCGGCGGCTACGGCATCGACGAAGTCGCCGCCGACATCGCCCGCTTCGTCGCACAGAGCGGGGACGACACCCATACGGGCGCCGCCGCAGCTCACCTAGGGATCAGCCTCGGGGAAATGCGGCGGCTCGCGACCGCCCATCGCCACGGCGGCCGGGCGGCCGTCGCCACGTGCCTCGCGCCACGGCACGCCGATCCCGAGGTACTCGCCGCCGCCGAGCACGCGGTCCAGCCGCTGCGCCCCTCCCCCACCGCACCCGTCGAGCGCCACCACAACCACCTGACCGATGCCCCCGCCCGCGTCCAGCTCCGTTACGGGCCCGACAACCGCTGGCACCCGTACGTCGAGCGCTACGACACGTGGCACCCGGCCGGCCCACCGAACCCCGACCCGGCCGCCGCGTACAGAACGGCCCGCACGGCCCTCCGCGGGCCAGGCGCACAGCCGAAGCCACCACGTCGCCACTGAACCCGCCCCGCGCACACCTCAGGCCGCACGGGTGTCGTTGACCATTCGGCATACACGTCCTGGCCGATCTGTACGCGGTCGACGCCGTCCACGAGTTCCCCTTCCTCTTCCCCGGCGCCCGAGCGCTACGAGGGGCGCGAAGAGGTCCTTACGGGCTTTCGAGCGCTCTGGGGCGCGAGCCCGGCGCAGCCGCGGGAGATCCGCAAGGTCGCCGTGCACGGGAGCACCGACCCGGAGGTGATCGTCGGCGAGCAGGTCGATTCCGGCGCCGTCACCACGACCGGCCGGCCGGCCCTTCGAGTTCCCCGGTCTCTCGTGACCCGTGTCCGGGACGGGCGGATCGTGCATGTCCGCGACTCCATGGAGGGACTCGGCGTGGCTCACGCGACGAACCGACCGACCGCGGTGGCCGGCAGCCTCAGCAACGGCGACCGAACCCCCTCGGGGCAGCGCCCGGCCGGGCGCGAAGCGCCGTGGCGGACCAGGCGAACGCGGGTGTCAGGCATTCCGGCGCCGGCCAGCCGTTGACGACGGCCAGCAAGGAGAGGTACCGGTCCCGGCGGGGATCGTTCATCTGGTCCAGCCGCGCTGCGAGACGCAGGTGGAGATCGCCGGGGCCCGACGGGGGCGGACTGCCCAGGATGTCCGCGCAGTGCGCCGCCAGCACCGTGACGATCGGCTCCGCCTCGGGTGAGTCCGGTTCGACGCCGGCCTTGAGCGCCGGCGTCACCTGAGCCCGAACGGCTTCGGCGAGGATCCGGATCAGGCCCGTGGTGTCGTGCGGGGCCCGGTCGGCCACCAGGTCCTGGGCCATGCCGTGCATCGACGCACGGAAGTCCTCGTCCTGGAGCAGTTCGGCCAACTCGACCCATGCCTCTATCTGTTCGGGCGTGGCATCGTCGGACATCTCGGGAACCAGCGAGCGGGTGACCGCCCCGAGCACGGGATGGTCACGCAGGCCGTCGAACACCGAGCCGAGGAAGTCGTCGATCAAGCGCTGCCGTTCGGCCTCGGACAGTCGTGCGAGCTTGTGCATGAGCGTCATCTCCTGGGGAGTCGAACCGCGTCTGGCCACCGCCGTCAGCACGGCGAGGTGCTGCCGCAGGACCCGGATCTGTAGCTCCAGGGCCTCGGCATGCGTCGCCGCGACGTCCGCGAGCGCGATCTCCCGCTCCATGATCTTGCGGATCGTGGTCAGGTCGACGCCCAGCTCACGCAGGGTGCGTACGAGGCTGATGCGGGCGATGGCATCGGAAGGGAAGCGGCGATAGCCCGCAGGGGTGCGGTCTGCCGGTGGCACGATCCCGGAATCGGCGTAGAACCTGATGGCCTTCACCGTCAGGCCCGTACGCCGAGCCAGATCGCCGATCGAGTAGAGCGTCTCGCCGTCCATGCCCCTCACCCTGATGTCTCCCCTTACGGGAGACGCAAGCTCCGCCGCACCTCACCGCTTCGTTCCGGTCGGCGCGGCCCCGAACGGTCCGTCTCCGCCACACACGCCAGGACCGCCTCGTATGCGGGATCACACAGTGCCGGGGGTGTCGCCGCGCCCTCGTGTGCGGTCAGCCCTCGCGGCGGAGGTCCAGTACGCAGAAGACCTTGTCGTAACGGCTTTCGCCCACGGCGACGAAGTCGGGGAGGCGGCCGTACTCGGTGAAGCCCAGTGTCCGGTAGAGGTGCAGGGCGTGGGTGTTGTCGCCCCGGGCGTCCAGGGTGAGGACCTCGATGTCCGCCTCCCTGGCGTCGGCGACCAAGGCGGCGGTCAGCGCCCGGCCGACACCGCGACCGTGGGCAGCCGCGTCCACCGCGATCTTCTCCAGATCGGCGTGGGGCCGATGGGTCGGTCGGGCGTAGCGCTGCCAGTAGCCCAGCCCGACCAGCCGGCGGCCGAGGTAGGCGGTGCGCAGGGCCGCGTCTCCGGCCCGTACCGCGGAGAGGACATGGCGGAGGAGTTCCTCGACCTCGTCCCGCGAGGGTGGCTCGACCCAGCCCAGTGCGGCACCGCCGCTGACGAGATCCGCCAGGATCCGGTGGGCCGACTCCGGGAAGGCGGCCTCCAGCCCCGGATCGGAGGTCAACGCCATGGCGTCGAGGACGGCGAGCCGCTCAGGGGATGCACCGCTGGTCATGATCGGCAGCATAGCCAGCGCGGATCCCGGCCGAGGTCTGGGGGAGAATGCGGTGGTCGTAGGCCCGGCCCACTTGACACGATCCGGGTGTCGGTGGACGAGGAGACCCAACGCACCCGGATCACCCGTCGCCGGGCCCTCGCACCCGAGGGGGCGCTCCCGATGGCCGAGACCGACTTCCGGCACGCGCGGGCCCTCTTCGAGGAGCCCGACGCGCCGGAGCTGGAAGGCCGCGAGGGAGTCGGGCCGCCCTCCGGCTGGGCGAGCCGGCGGGACTGGGCCGCCGACCGGTGGCCGTCTTTCGCGTGACCGACTCAGCCGAGCGGTACGCCGTACGGTTCGCCGCCGAGGAAGCCGTGCTCAAGGCGCCGGGCGCCGGGCGCCGGGCGCCGGGCGTCGGGCTCAACCCCGTCGCCCGTCGTCCCCCTGCTCAGGTCCGCCCCTCCCCACCGCGCTTCCACGCCTCGGCGAACATCTCGTGCAGCGGTGCCGTCGGCAGTATCCGTACGAACGGGGCCTCGATCTGGTTGCCCCACAGCGGTCTCACCTGGTGGCTCGCCAGTTTGACCGTCTCCAGGGGCAGGTGCGGGGCCTTCAGTTCCGTCCACTCGCCGGGCAGGAAGACCGTCCGGCCCGCCCGTGCCCGTTTGGCCTCCGTCACCGCGCCGGTGGTGAGGAGTTCCGCGCGCACCTCCGCGTGCCGTTTGGTCGTCCAGCCGTTCCACCTCCGCACGTTCCGGTCGGTGGGTGCGGCGAGCGTCGCGATCTGGAGGTAGAGCGCGGCGGCGTCCGTACCGACGCCGAACTCCTCGGCCGCGCGGGCGACGAGTTCCGGGCAGGAACGGCGGGGGTCCGCCTCATAGGCGCCGTCCGGGACCGCGCCCGAGCGGGCCCGGCGCATCATCCTGTCGAGTCCGCCGCCTTCGAGGAGGAGTGCCACCCGGTCGAGCTCCTCGCCGAGGTCGGTGACCTCCCGGACCCGCCGCCACACCTCGGGGTCGGCGCACCGCGCGGGGCGGAGGAAGGAGGTGCCGCCGGGTGCGCACACGACGAGGGGCCCGGAGTCGTACGCGGTCATGGAGGGCCGTTCGCCCTTGTCCTTGCGCCGGTCCATCGACACCGGGAGCCGTCCGGGCCCGAAGCGCTCGGCGATCCGCTCCGAGGCGTCCCTGACCCAGACCCTGGGCAGTTCGAGGAGCAGTTCCGGGCGTGCCAGTTCGGCCCGCAGCCGCTCGTGGAGGGCGGTCGCGCCCGCTGTCGCGGGATCACCGGCGGGCCGGTCGGTCCACGCCCAGACGAGGGCGCTCGCTGTCTCGCCGAGCGACAGCCCGACCCGGGTGCCGTAGGGCGCTTCGACGCCCTCCGGCGGCAGGGCCCGCACCTCGACGCCGAGGCCGTACGAGGGTGCCGCGAGGTCCCAGTCGGCGGCGGGCACCGTCGCGTCCCGGGCCGCCTCGTAACCGCCGGCCAGGCGCCGTGCCCACACCTCCGGGAGGCCCAGGTCGGATTCGAGTGCGTCGGCCGCCTCGTCGTGGACGGCGGGCAGCGTGCCGACCCGTTCGCACCATGCCCCGGCCATCCGGGCCACGGCCGCCTCCCTCCCGCCGGGACGCCACAGCTCGGCCGGGTCCTCCGGCATCGCGGCGGCCAGGACGGCCCTACGGCCCGCGTAGCCGAGCCGTCCGCGCAGTTCCTCGTACGCCTCCACCGTCAGGGGCGTCGCCTTGTACGGGGCTTTGCGCGCCAGGGTCCGGTCCTCGTCCCGGTCGTCCCGGCCGACGAGACCCGCGAGCACCAGCCGGGCCAGGGAGCGGCGTACACCGGTCAGTTCGGCGAACCGCGCGGCCGACGACTCCGGCAGCGGGAGCGGGCCGTGCGTCTCGATCGCCGTGATCAGCTGCCGCAGTCTGGTGGCGTCGTCCCGCTCCACGCGGACGAGCCGCGCCCCGGCGCAGGCCGTGGGCACCGGATCACCGCCCTGTTCCGTGGCGGGTGCCACGAACCAGTTCACCGATCCGCCGTCCCATGCGGCGGCGGACGCGACCGGTGTCCCGCTCTCCCGCAGCCGTTCCAGTGCCTCGGCGTCGGAGGTACGGCCCGCCCACCATCCGCTGCCCGGGCGGGCGAACGGCTGGTCGGCCCAGGTGTCCAGGAGCGCGAGCAGCGCCGCCCGGTCGTTGTCGGAGGTCGGCGCCACGGCCGCCCGCCAGGCCACGGCGTCGATCGTCCCGAGCAGCTGCGACCAGTCGTGCGGCGGCGCGGGCGGTGAGAGGCGCCGGACCTCCTCCCCGATCGTCCCGGCCAGGCAGGCGCCGTCGGCGGCCAGCGCGCTCAGTGTCGCCGGCAGCGCCGTGTCCGGGGTCCGCCGCCAGGTGTCGCGCTCCCCGCTCGCGGCGAGGCCGAACAGCGCGGGCACCAGCTCGGTGTCCGGGGCGGACCCGCGCGGCAGGGCCGGAGGCGCCTCCGCGAGGAGGGTGACCCGCCGGTGCAGGGCCAGGCGGCGTTCCTCCACGCGCGCGGCCCGCCCGGCGACCGCCGCCACGGCGTCGACCAGGACCGGTTCGGTGATCTGCGGCAGCTCGCGCGCGACGGCCGTGCGCAGCGCCTCCGCTCCGTGGCGTGCCGCCGCGAGCAGGTTGTCCGCCGTCTGCCTCCGTACGGTCCTCAGGGCGCGGGATCCGGCGGCGTCACGGGTCCGCAGCAGGTACCAGAAGGCGGGTGGCAGGGCGACGCCGCCGGAGACGGTGACGCGCCGGGCGGGCCGCACCCGGGGGTGCGCGGGCGAGTGGTGGCCGTCCAGCTCCCAGAGGAGTACGCCGTCGGAGGTGTACGCGCGCACGCCGGTCGGCGTCTCCGCCTCGGCGAGGACCACGACGTCCGCCGGACGCTCCGACGCGTCCACCGCGCCGCCGCCCACTTCCGTGCCGTGCGCCACGCGCGCGGTCACGTCTTCCGCCGCCGGGCCGCCGGGGGTCGTGCCTGCCGCCTTGCTCTCCGGCGGCGCCCAGAGGCCCCAGGGCCGCTGGCCCTGCCGGTCGATGCCGAAGCCGGCGGAGCGCCCGTCGATGCTCTCGAGGAGGTAGTGGTCGGGTGCGGGGTCGCGGTGCCGGGTGCGGAACAGCACGCGGGTCCCCACCAGGCCGTCCCGGCTGCCCAGGGGCGAATCGGTGAGGCCCGCAGGGAGCGGGGCCAGGTGGAGCGCTCCCGGCGCGAGGGCCATCCCCTCCTGGGAGGGTGCCACTGCCTGTTCGTGGCCGGGGAACTCAGGCGGGTCGATGCCCTCCCGGGGCTCGCCGCCGACCGCGTCCACGGCCCGCCACGGGCTCTTCTCGTACACGCCGTTGGTCCAGATCCGCGATCCGTCACCGACCTGCAGCTCATACCGGTCGATCCCGCCCGTGCCACCCGGCCTCAGCGCGCGCAGACCGCCGTGCCGGCCGCCGCCGTCGGCGGTCTCGAACTGGAAGCCGTACGCCCCGTGCAGCTTGCCGCCGAAGGGCACGAGGCCCCCCACCTCGTCCGGCGTGAACGGCTCGTCGGGTCGGTCGGCCCAGACGGCGGTGTCGCAGTGGTGCGGGTTCTCCTTGAGGGTCCAGCCGACCAGGAAGGAGCCGCCCACGTAGTGGACGGCGAACATGGTCGAGGCCTCCGGGACGGTGAACGCGCAGGAGCCCCGCACCCCGTCCGGGGCCACGGCGACCGCGCGGTCCCGACCGAACACGGTCAGCACCGGCCAGGTGGAGGTCACCCCGGCCACACCGGGCAGACCGGCGGCCCCGACGCCGTCCACCGGGCTGTCCGCCAAGGTCTCCCCCGAGCCGTCCGCCGAGTCCGCCCGCGCCGCGTCCGCCAGATCCGCCGCATCCGCCGCGAACTCCGCGTACACCGCCTCCAGGGCCGGCCAAGCCAGTTCCTCCGGCAGGCCCGCCGCGAGGGAGCGTCGCAGCGCGCCCGCCGCGTCCGCTTCCGAGAGGGCCTCGGCGATTCCGCCGAGGGCCGTCACGGTGGGGCGGTCCAGGACCGTTTCCAGTTCGGCCACGGCCTCCTCCGCGCCCGCGAGGCCCCCGCCGCCGACCGTCTCGACGAGCTTGCCGACCCGGCCTGCCACTTCGTGGGCGATGCCCTCGTTGCCCGGGAGCAGCGTCACCGCCGAGCCGGGCTTGCGTACGCGCGTGCCGAACCGGTCGCACCTCAGGTCCGCGTGCACGGTCCCTTCGAGCCGGGGGCCGAACACCGGGTCGCCGGCGAGGGCGGCGAGGTCGCGCCGGGACCGCTCGCCCCAGAAGCGCATCCGGACCTCGGGCCCGGGGTCGACGACCGTGGCGCCTGCGGCGAGGCAGGCGTCGAGGACGTCGGCGTCGAAGCCCTGGTAGTAGTGCCGGGTGGTGTGCACGGTCACCGGCTCGCCCGCCGCCCGCAGGCGTGGGCCCAGCCGGCCGACCAGGTCGAGGAACTCCGGCGGCAGCGGCTGCCGTCCGACGCCGCCGCCGGACTGTCGCGCGTACTGGTACATGTGGACGAACCGGCCGACCCAGTGGTGCAGTCCGCCCTCCGGGACCACCCGGCCGGCTTCGAGCGCGTCCGTCGCCCCGCAGGCGATCAGCATCCGCAGCCACGGCCCGCCGTCGGTGACGCTCTCCGGGAAGACGCCGAGGAGCCCTGCCGCGACCTCGTCGGTCGGCGGATGGGCTGTCAGGACCGTTTCTGCGGCGGTGAGGAGTGCGTCGGGCACCGACTTCTCACGGGTGACCGAGACGATGGCTCCGACCAGTCGGGCGACCTCCTCCTCGCCGTGCCCGGCCGCCTTCGCGGAGGCCCGTACCCGGCGCACCAGGTCTGCCGGGAGGTCGGCCTTCGACCCGGCCCACGCGCGCAGGAAGGCGTCCAGTGCCGCGTGTGCCCCGACCGGTTCCAGGGTGTCCGCGAGGAAGCGCTGATGGGCCCCGAACTCCTTCGCCGGCATGGCCCCGCCGGTGGCGAACAGCAGCCCGTTGGCGCGGCGGTAGGCGGGATCCACGGGCAGCCCGTGCTGGGCCTCGGCGGCTCGGGCCGCCACGTACGCCCTGCCGCCCGGCCGGCTCCCGTACCCGATCAGCCGGTGTCCCACGGTGTCCCAGAACCACGGCAGGTGGGCGGGCGGCAGCCGTCGCGCCCGTGCGGCCATGGCGCCGACGAAGGCGCCGGGCTTGGTCCAGGACCGGCTGAGTTCGGCTCCCATGTCCTCGATCAGCTCGCGCGCGACCGAGGCCGCCCCCGGGTCGTGGGCGGCGACCCAGTCGGCGTACGCGGTCGAGACGTGCGCCCTGCCGTTGACGGGTACCAGGGATTCCAGCGAGGCGATCATGATCCGATCCTGGCACGGGCCACTGACATCGCCCCGGGCGGCTGGGGGTTGAGCCGAGGGGCGTACGGCCGAGTCGTACGCCCCTGGGGTCACGTGCGCAGGGCGCCGGCGACGAAGTCCCGGGTCCAGGGGACGGCGGAGTCGATCGGGAGGTACTGCCCGTCCGCCGGGAAGAAGTCGACGACGCCGGCCGCCCCGTAGTTCGCCCAGAAGCAGGTGGTCATGGGGAAGGTGTCGGTGACGTTCTGACGGCACTTCACGACGAGGGTGGGGCTCGTGGCGGTCCTGACCTTGCCGGTGAAGTTGCGGCCGTAGCCCGTGGCGAGTTCCGTGGAGGCGTCGAAGATCCTCTTCAGCGCGGCGGCCGGGTCCGGCACGTTCTCGTAGAGATGGGTCCTGGCCGTGAACATGGGCGCCGCGGCCGAGATCGTGCCCTTGCTGAGGACGTTCCTCCGGCCGCCGAAGCAGGACACCTCGTCGGCGATGTCCTGGCTGTCGCCCTCGATCTCCTTGAGGTCCTCGTCGCCGGTGACGCTCATGTCGAGGTCGCTGCCGTAGTGGAAGCCGCCGTCGCCCTCGTCGCAGACGAGGCCTTCGAGTTCCGGTACGGCGACTGCCTTGTAGCGGGTGCCGGGGTCGGCGGCGAGCTTCTCGCCCGCCGGCCCGGCGCCGGCGGCCTTCGCCCCTCCGGCCGAGGGCCCGCCGGCCGCGGCCTCACCGCCCGAGGTCGTACCCGCCGTCTGCGTACCGCCCGGGGACGCGCCGGATCCGCATCCCGCGACAGCCGTCACCAGGACGGCCGCGGCCACTGCCTTCCGAAACCCGCTCATACGCCGACTCCCCCGCGAAGCACCCGTGTTGATCATGATCGCGTGATCATACGGGGGACACGGAAGGGGTGCCGCGACACCCCCCTCGGGCTCGCGGCACCCCGGTCGGCGACCGGTGGCCGTCAGAGGCGCTGCCACAGGGCCGGGACGTTCGACGGCTCCCAGCCGGGCTGGGCCTGGTGAACCCGCGCGGACGCAGGCGGCGGCGAAGCAGTCGCCGAAGCAGCCGTCGCCGGGTACGTCGGTCCAGGCCTCGGCGGCCAGTTCGGCGAGGTCGGTCTCGGCACGGGGTGCCAGCGGATGGTCGGCGGCGAGCATCACGTACACCGGATCGCGGGCGACCTCCGTCCAGGCGAGCCGGCCGGCCTCGGGCGGGCCGCTCTCGCCGCAGACCCCGACGAGGGCGAAGTCCAGCCGTCCGGCGACGACTCCGCAGGCGATCTCCCGCTCCGACCACGAGGTGTACGTGGAGGCCGGGGCCCCCGGGTCGGTGCGGGCGATCCGGTCGACCAGGCTGCCGAGGAGCGGTCCGTGGGTGCCGCCGAAGTGGGTACCCCTCGGCGCCCTCCCGTGCGAACCGCACGGCTTCTTCCGTGCGGTTCGCGGACGGCGGGGAGCACGACCCGGGCCCGGTCGAGGACCAGGCCCCCGAGGGCGGTGATCCGTACGCCCCCCGTCCGCGCTCGAACAGGACGCCGCCCAGGGCCCGTTCGATCCTCTTGAGCTGGGCACTGAGCGCCGGTTGCGCGAGTCCGAGGACGGTGGCGGCGCGGGTGGGACTCCCCGCGTCCGCGATGGCCCGGATCGTCTTCAGATGCCTCAGCTCCAGGTCCATACGCAGAGCTTGACGCCCCCACCCCGAGAGGTCCGGACCGAAGCCGGAACACGCGCCCACGCGGGCCGCACCCGGTACCGGTCTTCGCCCCTCGGAGCCTCGGACGCCGAGTCCGCTTACCTCAGGCCGCGTTCGGCCCCACGTCCGCCGGGGTGAGCGGACGGCGGGTCGGCGCCAGGGTCGAGTACTCGTCGGCGCCGATGTCGCGTGCGGTGCCGCGTACGTGCCCGTCGATGTCCTCCGGGACGGACGTGCCGGTCAGCGTGGCGGCGTCGATCGCGGGGCTGCCCGCGGCGAGGCGGTACACGCCGTCCGAGGAGGCGGTGAGGCGGGGGTCGATCCGGGTGTAGCCGGAGGCCGGGATCGTGCCGGCGGTGGCGGCGCCCCACAGGATGTTGCTCTGCCAGGTGAAGTGGGTCGTCGCCCCCATGGCGACCAGGCTGCCGGAGTCACCGACGAGGAGGTTGTCGGCGACGACGACGTCCCGGGGTTCGTACGTCCGGGTCTCGCCCGAGAGTGAACTCTTGTTGTTGCGGAGGGTGTTGTGCACGATCACCGCACGGTCGCAGGCGTCGTTGCCGCGCCGCTCGTCGGTGGTCTCCCCGGAGGTGTGGTCGCGGGTGGTGCCGCTGCCGATGACGAGGGCGCGGACCGTCAGGTCGGCGAGGTAGTTGTTGACGATCACGTGGTCGTTGCCGTAGAGGCGGATGCCTTCCTTGCCACCGATCAGGTAGTTGCCGTCCACCGTCGTGCCGTTGCCGTGGCGCAGCACGATGCCGCCGCGGCTGGACCGGATCGTGTTGTAGCGGATGGTGTTGCCTGAGGACTTCACCGAGATCGCCTCGGGGTCTCCGTCGCACCGTTCGAACAGGTTGTACTCCACCTTGGCGTCCGCGTCGGACAGCGCGCGGCTGCTCACGCCGAGCCGGATCGACTCGCCGCCGTTGGCTCCGGCGTAGCTGTGGTCGGAGAAGTAGTTCCTGAGGATCTGGGTGCGCTGGGCGATCTCCGTGGTGCCGGGGCCGTCGATGACGACGAAGATGCCCTCGGTGGTCTTGTCGTGGAAGTGGTTCCGGTCGAGCTTGGCGTCGTCGCCCTCCACGAGGACCCAGTCGACGGGGGTCACCTCGGCGAACTGGAAGTCGTTGCGGGTGAGCCGGATGCCGGTGCTGTTCACGGGGATCGTCAGGGTCCCGCTCTGGCGCAGGGAGAAGCCGCTGACGGTGATGTTGCTGGAGTCGTCGAAGACGAAGCTCCGCTCGCCGCGCAGTACGGCGCCGCCGCGGGACTGCGCGACGATGGTGATCGGCGCGGTGGTGGTGCCGTGCCGGCCGGTCACCTTGATGACGCCGCCCGCCGGGACGGTGTAGGTGCCGTTGGCCAGGACGATCCGGTCGCCGGGGACGGCCTTGTCGATCGCGCTCTGGAGCGCGCTCAGCGAGGTGACCGGGTCCGTCGGCGCGGCGGCGGACGCGCCGGCCGCGAGGAGTGCGTCGAGGGGGACGGCGGTGACCGCCGCGCCGATCAGGGAGCCCTTGAGGAACGTCCGTCGCTGCATGCTGCCTCCTGGAGGGGGGTGTTACGCGGGCGGTGCGTCGGCGCCGGGGCGGGGGCCCCGGCGGGGAGCCCCTGACCGCCCCGGGGCCGAACGGAAGGGATCCGGGGCGGGCCCCCACGGCCCGCCCCGGATCCGGTCTGTGCGGACGTCGAGCACCGGCGCCACGGCCGTGGGGCGGGCACCGGTCCCGGACCGGACGTCGGGGATCAGTGTCCCGGCCGTCACTCACGTCTCACTCACGTTCCGCTAACGCGGTAGGCGGCGGCCTCCGTTCGGGTGGACCTCGCGGATGCGGCCGGTCACGAGTGTGGGCACGCCGGGCGGACCGGTTCACGATGGGCCGTCGGGGCCGCTGCTCCTCGTCCCCGTGCGCCGACTCGTGTTCTTCCCGTAAAGCCCCGTACGCCCGCGCGTGTTCTCGTGAACCCTCATGCACGCACGCGTGCTCTCGCGGAGCCTCGAGCCCGAAGGTGGACAGATGGCCGGCCGACGCAGGGCGATCGCCCAGTTCCTGACACTGGCCCTGGCTGCCGCGACCGTGGGCACGGCGGGTGTGCGGCCCGCCGCCGCCGTCGTGGCGCGCGCCCCGGTGCCGCGTCCGGTGGCGCCCGCGCTCGCGCAGGCCCCGGCCGCCGACCGGACGACGATCTCCCATGACGACCTGCGCACCGGGTGGGACCCGGACGAGCCGGGGCTCGCCCCCGAGCAGGTGTCCGCCTCGGACTTCGGGCAGCAGTTCTCCACCACCGTCGACGGCCAGGTGTACGCGCAGCCGCTGGTCGTGGGCCACACGCTGGTGGCGGCGACGGAGAACAACAAGGTGTACGGGATCGACGCGGCGACCGGCAGGATCGGCTGGACGAAGGACTTCGGCGCGCCCTGGCCCGCTTCGGCGGTCAACTGCGGGGACCTCGTACCGAACGTCGGGGTCACCTCGACCCCGGTGTACGACCCGGCGAGCAACGCCGTGTATCTGACGGCGAAGGTGAACGACGGCCCCGACGTCCAACACCCGAGCTGGTACGTGCACGCCCTCGACCCGGCGACGGGCGCCGAGCGGTCGGGCTGGCCGGTGAAGGTGGCGGGCGCGCCCGTCAACGATCCGGGCCGGGCGTTCAACCCGTACACGGCGGCCCAGCGTCCGGGGCTGCTCCTGATGGGCGGTTCGGTGTACGCGGCCTTCGCCTCGCACTGCGACCGGGGCCCGTACGTCGGGTACGTCCTGGGTGTCAGCACCACGACGCGCCGGACGACGCTCTGGGCGACCGAGGACTCGTCCGCGAACGGGATGGCTGGCATCTGGATGAGCGGGGGCGGGCTGGTCTCGGACGGTCCCGGCCGCATCCTGTTCTCGACGGGGAACGGTGTCTCCCCCGCGCCGGGTCCGGGCAACCGGCCGCCGGGGCAGCTCGCGGAGTCGGTGGTCCGGCTCGGCGTGAACAGCGACGGCACGATGTCGGCGCAGGACTTCTTCAGCCCCTCCGACGCGCCGCTGCTCGACCAGAACGACACGGACCTGGGTTCGGGCGGTCCGGTGGCCCTGCCGGGACCCGCCTTCGGTACGAGCCGGAATCCGCGGCTGCTGGTCCAGATCGGCAAGGACGGGCGGCTGTTCCTCCTCGACCGGGACGACCTCGGCGGCCGGAGCCAGGGCGCGGGAGGCACCGACAAGGTGCTCGGCACGTTCGGGCCGTACGAGGGCGTCTGGGGGCATCCCGCGGCGTACGGCGGCCAGGGCGGTTACGTGTACACCGTCGGGAGCCGGGCGCCGCTGCGCGCCTTCGCGTACGGGCTCACCGGTTCCGGGCTGCCCGCGCTCAGCGACACGGGGAGCAGCGCGGCGCTGTTCGGCTACACCTCCGGGTCTCCGATCGTGACGTCCACGGGCACGAATCCGGGTTCGGCGCTGGTGTGGGCCGTCGCGGCGGACGGCGCGAACGGTGCCAACGGGCAGCTGCGCGCCTACGACGCGGTGCCCGTGAACGGGGCGCTGCGGCTGCGCTGGTCGGCGCCGATCGGGGTGGCGGCGAAGTTCTCGGTGCCGGTCGCGGACGGCGGGCGGATCTACGTGGGCACCCGGGACGGCCAGGTGAAGGCCTTCGGGCGGCCGGCCAACACGGCTCTGACGGGTGAGCCGGTGGACGCCGGCGAGGTCGCGGTCGGCGGGACGGGCTCGGTGACGGCGACGGTCACGGCGTCCCGTGACGTGACGATCACGGGGGTGGGCACGCCCGCGGGCAGCGCGTTCTCGGCCTCGGCCGACGCGCTGCCGCGCACGCTGCGGGCGGGCGAGTCGTACACCGTCCGGGTGGCGTTCTCGCCGACGGTTCCCGGACCCGACACCTCGGCCCTGACGTTCACGACGGACCTCGGTGACAGTGCGCTCGGGCTGACCGGGTACGGGACGAAGCCGGGTCTGGTCGCGTCGCCGGGCACGCTGGACTTCGGGACGGTGGCGACGACGACCCGCAAGGCGCTGGGGGTGACGTTCACCAACACCGGGACGGCGGACGAGACGGTCTCCGGGGTTTCGCTCCCCGGCGCTCCGTTCTCGGCGTCCGACCCACCGCCCGCCGGTACGGTCGTGCCGCCCCGGCAGTCCGTCATGGTGCAGGTGGCGTACGCGCCGACGTCCTCCGGACAGAACACCGGGACGCTCGCCGTCACGGGGCCGAACGGCACGGCGTCGGTCGCGCTGACCGGTGAGGCGGTGACCGGGCGGGCGCAGCTCACGGTCACGCCCACGTCCACGGACTTCGGGGCGGTGAAGGTCGGGGAGTCCGTGACCCGGACCTTCGACATCAGCAACACCGGGAACATCCCGCTCACCATCACCAAGGCCAAGCCGCCGGCGGCGCCGTTCCATGTGACCAATCCGATCAGCGAGGGTCAGGTCCTCGGGCCCGAGGACGTGGTGCACCAGGCCGTCACCTTCTCCCCCACCTCGATCGGGGCGGTGACCGCCGCCTACGAGCTGACCTCGAACGACGGGCGCGGCCCGCAGAACGAGTCGCTCAAGGGCTCCGGCGCCGCCGGGGCGGTGGTCACCGTGCCGTCGCCGGGCGCCGGCGGCTGGAAGCTGAACGGCTCGTCGCGGATCTCCGGGAACGACCTCCAGCTCACCCAGGCGACCGCGTCCCAGCGGGGTTCGGCGGTCTGGCCCGTGCCGGTGCTCACCGACGGGCTCAAGGCCTCCTTCACCACGGTCATCGGCGGTGGAACCGGCGCCGACGGGCTCACCTTCTCGCTGCTGGACCCGGCCCGGACCACGTCGGCCGCGCTCGGCGGCGTGGGTGGCGGCCTCGCCTACAGCGGGCTCCCGGGCGTGGCCGTAGCCTTCGACACGTACCGCAACCCCGGTGACCCCTCCGCCAACTTCGTCGGGGTCGCCACCGGCGGCACCGGCTCGACCCTGACGTACGCGGCGACGACGTCGAGCGTGCCGAACCTGCGGTCGGGCACCCACACGGTCGCGGTCGGCGTCACCGGGAAGACGGTCACCGTCTCCGTCGACGGCGTCCAGCGGCTGCGGACCACGGTCGCCGCGCTGCCGCCGACGGCGCTGCTCGCCTTCACGGGCGGGACCGGCGGCGTGACCGACATCCACGCGGTACGGGGTGCGGCGATCACCGCCACCTCGTACGCGCTGCCGCCGCCGGGCCCCAACGGGTGGACGTACAACGGCAGCGCAGCCGTGTCCGGCACCTCCCTCCTCCTCACCCCCGCCCAGCCCGCTCTGACGGGTTCGGCGGTCCAGGCGACCGCCGTGCCCTCGGCGCGGCTGAGGGCCCGCTTCACCGCCACCCTCTCGGGCGGCACGGGTGCCGACGGCATGGCCCTGCTGCTGCTCGACGCGTCGCGCACGACGCCCAGGGCGCTGGGCGGCGGGGGCGGCGGGCTCGGCTTCAGCGGTCTGCCCGGCGTGGCGGTCACCCTGGACACCTACCGCAATCCCGGGGATCCTTCGGCGAACTTCGTGGCGGTCGCCACCGGGGGAACGGGCTCGGCCCTGCGGTACGCGGCGACGTCGACGGCCGTACCGGCCCTGCGGACGGGCAGCCATGTGATCGACGTCGACGTCACCGCCGCCGGGCGCCTCCTGGTCCTCGTGGACGGCACCCAGGTCATCGACGTGGCGGTCACGCTGCCCCGGAACGTGCTCGTCGGATTCTCCGGCGCCACGGGCGGCCTGACCGACCGTCATGCGGTCTCGGGGGTGCGCGTCGGGTACTGAGCCGGGAGCGCGCACCGCGCCTCCGGTAGTCTGCTCGACTTCCGCACACGTACCCGATCTCTCCAGTGAGGCGAGCGACGTACATGAGCAAGCTGAGCCGCATCTACGTGGACGCGTGCCTGCGCGAGGACGGCGGACTCGCCGAGGCCGTCGCGCGGGCCGAACTGCCGCCGGCCTTCGACGAGGCCTGGCGCGCGCATCTGCTGCCCCGGCCGTGGTTCGTGAGCGCCGCCGAGACGGTGGCCTTCGCCCGGGACCTGGACGGCCTTTTCGACCTCCTGGTGTCGTTGCCGCTGCGGCTCTTCGACGGTGATCTCGACCGGTACGCGGCGGAGATCGGGATCGGTCCCGCGCTCGCGGCGCTGCTCCGCCGGGGCGGGTCCGGGGTCCCCGCGAAGCTGGGCCGCGCCGACGCCTACCACGACGGCACGGCGTACAAGCTCCTGGAGTTCAACCTCGGCAGCGAGGTCGGCGGTCTCGACATGGCCGTGTTCAACCGAGGGCTGCTCGGGGTCCCCGAGTTCGGTGCCTTCGCGCGCGAGCACGGGCTCGGCCACGTCGACATCGCCGCGCGCACGGCGGCCGTCCTGCGGGACCGGGCGAGGCCGGCGCTGTCCGGTGGCGCGGAGCCGGTGATCGGGCTGATCGAGGGACGCGGCGGTGTCGCCCCGTACGGGAGGCTGATGCGGGCCACGGTGGAGGCGATGGCCGAGCAGGGTCTCGACCTGCGGATCGGGGAGATCGGGGACGTACGCACCCGGGCGGACGGGAAACTCACCCTCGACGGCACTCCGCTGGACCTCGTGCTGCGGAACTTCGCCGCCGGTCAGCTGCTGGCGGATCCGGAGGGCCCGGAGGCCGCGGAACCGTTCTTCCGGGCTCACGAGGCGGGCCGGACCGTGCTCTTCACGTCCCTGGAGAGCGGCTACTACGCGAACAAGAGCGCGCTCGCGCTGCTGACGGACCCGCGCTGGAGCGATTCCTTCGACGCGGCGGAGCGGGCGCTCGTCGAACGGGTCCTGCCGTGGAGCCGGGCGCTGGGCGGGGGCGGTTCTGGTCCCGGCCCTGGCTCCGGGTACGGCTCCGGGGACGGCGATCTGGTGGATCTCTGCCGGGAGCGGCGGGAGCGGCTCATCCTCAAGCCGGGGGCCGGGTACGGCGGTCTCGACACGTGCGTCGGCTGGGAGTCCACCGATGCCGAGTGGGCCGAGGCGCTGCGGGTCGCCGTGGAGCGCGGCGGCTATGTGGCGCAGGAACGCGTCGTTCCGCACCCCGAGCCGGTCCACGACCCGGCGACGGGCGCCGTCGACGACTGGATCGCGGCGATCGGCATCTTCCTCACCGACGAGGGCTACGCGGGCGCGCACGCGCGTGCCAACCGCGCCGACGGGGGTGCGATCGTCGGGATGAGTAGCAATCCGGACACACGGATGGCGGGTGTGTTCACGCATCCCTGACGCCCCGGTGCCGACGGCGTCGCCGCCACCGAGGTCACGCCGCCGGTGACAGACCTCTCCCCGGCGGCGGACCGGTCACGGCCCCCTCAGGGCGCCACGTGGTAGTAGCGGCGACAGCCGCGCAGCATGGCCTCCGGCGACAGGGTGAACACGTCGACGAAGGGAAGCTCACCGACCCGGCCCATCACCACCACGCTGTCCCCCTCGGCCACGATCCGGTCGAGGGTGTGACGGGCGGGCGGCACCAGGCCCTCCCGGTGCATCCGCAGCACCTCGGCGCGGCCCTGCCCCGGCGGGGCGTCCGGCCGGCGCAGCTCCACGTCCTCGTGGAGAAGCGATCCGAATCCGTCCACATCGCCGTCGTCGAGGTAGTGATAGGCGAGCCGTACGTGGTCGACCCCGGCCGCTGTGACCATGCCGCCCACCTCGCGCCCGCCGCCCCGCTCACTGTCTTCGCTGCTGCTCACCGGCCGTGTCCTTTCGTGCGTCCTCGGACACTCTGCTCCGGCCGTGCAACCCCGAACTATCGCAGGGCTATCACCGGACAGCAGCGACACGCTCCCCACGGAAACTCCACGGCATGGACAAAAGCCGTTCGGTTCCAGGAGACTGACCCGGCAGTCGCCTCGATCACCCCTCTCCGAGCGCCGGACCCCGACCTGGGAGACGTATGCCCGACTCCGTCAGCGGAGTACGCCCCGCTTCTGAAGGCCCGGTCTTCCGCATCCTGGGGCCGTTACAGGTCACCGGTCCGCGAGGGCCGGTCCGTGTGCCGCCCGGCCGGCAGGAAGTCATCCTGGCCGCCCTCCTGTTGGAGGCCAACCGGGTGGTCAGCACCGACTATCTCGTCGATCTGATCTGGGACGACGAGCCGCCGGACACCGCCCGTACGCAGGTGCAGATCTGTGTGTCCCGGCTGCGGAAGCTGTTCGCGGGGGCCGGACTGGACGCCGCCATCACCACCCGGCCGCCGGGGTACGTGCTCAAGACCGACGGCGAGAGCGTGGACTCGGCTCTCTTCGCCCGCGAGGTGGCGGAGGCGCGTGCGCTGCTCCGGTCCGGCCGTCCGGCCGAGGCCGTCGAACGACTGCGGGCCGCTGAGGAGTTGTGGCAGGGGTCGGGCCTCGACGGGGTCACGTGCGACACCCTCCGCAGCAAGGCCCTCCAGTTGGACGAGGAACGGCTGACGGCCGTGGAGACCCGTATCCATCTGGAACTCGACCTCGGGCGCCATCACCAACTGGTCGGCGAGATCCAGCTCTTGGTACGGAAGCACGCACTGCGCGAGCGGCTGCGCGGCCAGCTGATGCTGGCCCTGTACCGCTCCGGGCGTCAGGCCGAGGCCCTTGAGGCGTACCGGATCGGCCGGGAACTCCTCGTGGAGGAACTCGGCCTCGAACCCGGCGAGGAACTGCGCGGGCTGGAAGCCGCGATCCTCTCCGGGGATCCTTCGCTGCGTTCGGCCGGTGCCGAGGACCGGATCGGATCGACACCCCCCGGCCACACCGCCACCGGAAACGGACTCGCGGGCGCGGGGCGCGATGCCGACCGGCTGTCCGGACGGCGTGCGGACGGCACCGCCGACGACGGCCGATGGGACGGCCGTACGGGATCGGGGACGGGGTCGGGGACGGGGATGGGGGCGGGATCGGGGTCGGGCGTCGGACCCGGCGCCGGTTCGGGGTCCGGACGGTACCCGGGCGCGGAGTCGTCTCCCGGCGCGGAGACGTACGGCGGTACGGGGTCGGGATCCGGCATCACGAGCGGTGGGACGCGTGGCGGCATCGCGGGTCACGCCGGTGGCACCGGCGGCCTGGGCACCAGCGGCCTCGTGGGCAGCACCGGGCTCTCGGGCACCGTGGGCACCCCCGGTATCGACGCCGCCCGTGCGGGATCGGCAGCCGGACCCGCGTCGGGAGCGTCCGCCGCGCCGGCCACGGAGGCTCCGGAAACCCTCGCGGCTCCCCCGTCGCGTACGGCCCCGGTGGCCGTGGCCGGGGCGGGCGAGGAGATTCCGCGCCAGCTCCAGGCCGACACCGCCGACTTCGTCGGTGACGAGGAGCAGATGGGCGCGATCGAGCGCGCCCTGATCGGTGACGGGCAGCGGCGGGCGGTGGGGGTCGCCGTGATCGTCGGCAAGCCCGGCACCGGCAAGTCCACCCTGGCCACCCACATCGCGCACCGCATCGGGGAGAATCGTTTCCCCGACGGTCAGCTGTACTGCGACCTGCGCGGCACCACGGCCGCTCCCGCCACGGCGGCGGAGGTGCTCGGCCGTTTCCTCCGGGCCCTCGGCATCCCCGGCCCGGTGATCCCCGAGTCGCTCGACGAGCGGGCCGAGATGTACCGGACGCTGCTCGCCACCCGGCGCGTGCTCGTCGTCCTCGACGACGCGGCCTCGGAGAGCCAAGTCCGGCCGCTGCTTCCGGGCACCCGCAGCTGCGCGGTCCTGGTGACCAGCCGACTGCGGATCACGGGGCTGCCCGGCGCGTACCGCGTGGAGCTGGACGTCCTCGACACCGAGCGCGCCCTGGAACTCCTCGTCCGGGTCATCGGTCCCGACCGGGTGACCAGGGAGTCGGTGGCCGCCGAGGCGCTGATCAGGACGGTGGGCGGGCTGCCGCTCGCGCTGCGGATCGTGGCGGCCCGGCTGGCGGCGCGCCCGCACTGGACGCTGGCCTCGATGGTCCACCGGCTGGCCAACGAACGTCACCGGCTCGACGAGCTGACCCACGGCGAGATGACCATGCGGGCCAGCCTGTCGCTCACCCACGACGGACTGGGCGCGGAGGAGCGGAAGCTGCTGCGGCTGCTCAGCCTCGCCCAGGGGCCCACCCTGCCGGGCTGGCTGGCCGGCGCCCTCCTCGACGACGGCCGTCCCTTCCCCTCCGACCTGCTCGAACCCCTCGTCGACGTGCAGATGCTCGATGTGGTGGGCGTCGAGTCGACCGGCGGCTTCCGGTACCGGTTCCACGAGATCATCCGGGTGTTCGCGCGCGAGCAGCTCGCGGCCCACGACGAGCCGGCCGCCCAGTCGACCGCGCTCGGTCGCATGATGGGCGGCTGGATGGCGCTCGCCGAAGAGGCCCACCGGCGGATCTACGGAGGGGACTTCACCCTTCTGCACGGCCGGGCGCCCCGCTGGCAGCCGCCGCGCACGGTCGTCGACGAACTGCTCGTCGATCCGCTGGAGTGGCTGGACAGCGAACAGGCCAACCTGTGCCAGGCGGTGGAGCACGCCGCCCGGGAGGGGATGGACGAGCTGAGCTGGGACCTCGCGACGACGCTCGTGACGCTGTTCGAGGTGCGCGGCCATCACGACCTGTGGGAGCAGAGCCACGAGCAGGCGCTCGCCGCGGTCAGACTGGCGGACAACACCCGTGGCACGGCTGCCCTGTTGAGTTCGATGGGCTCGCTGCACCTCAGCCGCAGCCAGCACGAGGAGGCCCGGCAGGACCTGACCACCGCGCTGGGTCTGTTCGCGGAGCTCGACGACGCGCACGGGCGCGCCCTGTGCCGCCGCGACCTCGCCCTCCTGGACCGGCTGCGCGGCGCCGACGACCGGGCGCTCGACCTCTACGGGCTGGCGCTCGCGGACTTCGACCGGGCCGAGGACCCGGTGGGGCGGGCGAACGTCCTCACCCACAGCGCGCACATCTGGATGCGGCGCGGCCAGGACTCCACCGCCCAGTCCCAGTTGGACGAGGCCCTGGGCATCTACCGCTCGGTGGGCTACACGGGCGGTCAGGCACGGACGCTGCGCCGGGTGGGGCAGCTCCTGTACGGGCGGGGCGAGCACGAGCAGGCGGTCCGCACCTTCAGCGAGGTGCTGGAACTGTGCCGTGAGCGCGGTGACGTGATCGGCGAGGGGCATCTGCTGCGGGACCTGGGCCAGGCGCACGCGGCCATGGGCCTGGACCGTCTCGCGCGGGACTTCTACGACCGTTCGCTGACGGTGCGCGAACAGATCATGGACCAGGGCGGATCGGCGCTGGTACGGCTCGACCTGGCACGGGTGCTTGCCCGTTCGGGCGAGCGGGACCGGTCGAGGGGACTTCTGGAGAGCGCCGCCCAGACCTTCCGGGACCGGAACATGGGCCCGGAACTGCGGGAGACGGAACTGCTCCTCGGACGTTGAACGCGGCGGCCGGGGGGCCGCCCGGATGGCTGTCGGGCCGGCAGGTCGACTGTCGGTCCGGACCGGTGGCCTGTCGGCCGGCCGGGTCAGTCCCAGGGGTCGTTGTTCGTGGCGCTCGGGGTGGGGGTCGGCGTCGGCTCGGCGGCACCGCCGAGCGGGGCGTCCGGGACGGTCTGCGTCGTACCCGAGGGGGTGGTGACGTCCTCGGCGTGTGCCGCCTGGGTGCCGAGGACGGCCACGCCGGCGACGGCGGCGGTGAGGAGAGCGGTACGGAGGGCCTTGGTGAGGCTCATCTGAGTGGTCCCTTCCAGTGTGGGTGCGGTGCCTGGTTCTTGTTTCCGCTTCGTGCTTCGTTCTCTGTGGGCACCACACTAGGAAGCGCCGGAATCCCCGTACCGCCCCCGCCCCTATCCCCGCGTTATCACGGCACGGACCGGCGTGATGCCGTGATAGCGACCGCTTTCCCCGCTCCATTGCCGGGGTGATGTTCCGCCGATAGCGCGAGTCGAACGATGGGAACAGGAACCGGACGGTGACCGCCCCCACGAGGAGGGGCACCGGCCAGCACCTGCCCAGGGGGTTCCCCACCACGACTCGCGGGAGCGCAGATGAGCATGACCGGCCCGTCCACCGCGGCAGCCGCAGGCCCCTCCACCACGCAAGGGAGCGCCCGCCTCGGCGCCCTCATCAGGAGCCACCGGCTGCGGATCGGCCTCACCCAGCGGGAGCTGGCCGACCTGTCCACGATCAGCGTGCGGGCCATCCGCGACCTGGAGCAGGGCAAGGCCCGGCGTCCGCGCACCGACACCGTACGGCTGATAGCGGACGCGCTGCGGCTCGGTTCCCGCGCCCGGACCGCGCTGGAGGCGGCGGCCCAGCAGGGGCGGTGCTCCACCGGGTCCGCCGGGAGCTTCCTGGACGCCGAGCCGCCGGCCCCGCCGACCGCGCTGCACGGGCTCACGGGCCGGGACGCGGAGACGGAGGCGATGGTGAGGGAGCTGTCCACCTCGGCGGAGCGTCTGGTCAACGTGGTGGGGCTGAGCGGGGTGGGCAAGACCCGGGTGGCCCTCGAGGTGGCGAACCGGCTGTACGCGGCGGGGCTTCCGGTGCTCTGGTACGCCTTCCCGGGTGCGCCCCGGGACTATCTGGAGGCGGCGGGTGCCGGGCGGGCGGACCGGCTGGTCCGCGCGGCCGTGGAGCACCTCTTCGGCGCGCCGGAGGGCAGGGACCGGGGCGAGGGCGAGGGGCAGGCCGGGCAGGGGGAGACGCTTTCCGAACTGGTCGGGGACCGGGCCGTGTTGCTGGTGTTCGACGGCGCTCCGGAGCGGGCATCCCGCTTCGACCGGCTCACCGGGCTGATGCGGGAGTGCCCGGGTCTCAGACTCCTCGTGACCTCCGAGCAGCCGTGGCAGGTGCCGGGTGAACGCCCTTTCCTGCTGGGCCCGCTGGAGGTTCCCACCGCGCCTTCGCCCGGTTCGACGGAGCCGTCGGGGGCGATCGCCTCTCCCTCGGTGAGGCTGTTCCTCGACCATGTACGCCGGGTGCGGCCGGAGTTCGTGCTCCAGGGCTCAGATCTGGCCGAGGTGGCTCTGATCTGCCGTCGGCTCGACGGACATCCGATGGCGCTGGGTGCGGCGGCCTCGTGGCTGGCGGTCTGCGACCTCGCGACGCTCCGGGCGAGCGTGGACGGGGACCCCGCGCCGCTGCTCGACCACCTCGCGGGCGGCGACGGCGGACTGCGGTTCCGGGCCGCGCTGCGCCGTGCTCTGGTCCGGCTCCCCGCCGGACACCGGGAGCTGCTCGCCACGCTGTGCGCGAGGACGCCGGGGGCGGGCGGTGGTGACGACGAGGGCGAGTTCGGGCTCGAAGAGATCGTCCGGCTGACCGGGCTCGGGCTGCCGGAGTGCGGGCGCATGGTGAGGGACCTGCTGATCAGCGGGGTGATCCGGCCCAGCCACGAGGCCGGCCGGTCCCGGTTCCGGGTGCTGCAACTGGTCCGCGCGTTCCACCGTGCGACCGACGGGGCCATCGGGGCTGGTGGGGCCGATGAGGCTCACGGGGTGGGCGCGGTGGGCGACCGCGCCGGGGTCGAAGGTGCCGGGCCCGCCGCTATGGCTGCCGCCACGCACTGAGCTGCTGCCGGAGTGCCGGGGCAACTGCCGCCCGTGGCGGGGCCCCCGGGTTTGGATGACATCGGCCGGTTGGTGCGCGGAACGCCCCGGAGTCGGCCGGCCCTCGCACCCCCGTCTCTCACAAGGAGCTCGCTCATGGCGTCCGATGCTGGTACCGCCCCCGGTGCGACAGCCGTGCGGCTGCCGCTGTCGGCAGCGCAGCACGACATCTGGATGGCGCACCACCTCGACCCCACCGGTCGCCGCTACAACATCGGCGAGTACCACGAGATCCGGGGCGCGGTGGACGAGGAGCTGTTCGCCGCCGCCTGGTACCAGCTGGTCCGCGAGGCGGACGTGCTCCGGATCCGCAGGACCGAGGCGGACGAGGAGGGCGTCTGGCAGATCCTGGACGCCGAGCCGGGTGACCGGCGCATCGAGTCGGTGGACCTCAGCGGCGCCGCCGACCCGGAGGCGGAGGGCCGTACGTGGGTCAGGCGCTGTCTCGCCGCCCCCTACGACCTGGCCGCCGGTGAACTGACCCGCCACGCGCTCGTCAAGCTCGGCGAGGAGCACTTCCTCTACGTCAAGTGCTACCACCACGTCGTGCTCGACGGGATGGCGTCGTCCCTGCTCGACCAGCGGATCACCGAGCTGTACGGGAAGGCGCTGGCCGGGGAGCCCTGGGGCCCGACGCCGTTCGGGGCGCTGCCCGAGCTGCTCGCCGAGGACTCCGCCCACCGGTCCTCGCCGGAGGCGGCGGCCGAGCGCGCCCACTGGGCGGAGCACCTGGCCGGCGCCCCGGAGACCCCTCGGATCGCCGAGGGCCGTACGACGGGCGTGCCGGACGACGGGGTGCCGTTCGTGCGCCGGAGTGCGGTGCTCGACCCCGAGCGCGCGGAGCGGCTGCGCGAGGTGGCTCGCGCGCACCGCACCCGCTGGCCGATGCTGATGGTGACGCTGGTCGCCGCGTACGTCCACCGGATCAGCGGGCGTACGGATCTGATGCTGGGCCTTCCGGTGACGGGGCGGACCACCGAACTCTCGCGCCGGACCCCGGGGATGGCGTCGAACGTGGTGCCGCTGCGGCTGACGGTGGATCCGGGCGGATCGCTCTCCGCGCTGGTGCGGTCGGTGGTGGCGGAGTCACGGCACGGGCTGAAGCACCAGCGGACCCGGTACGAGGACATGTGCCGCGACCTGGGCCTGGGCGAAGGGGCACGGCGCCTGACCGCGCCCCTGGTCAACATCATGGCCTTCGCGCCCGAGCTGGACTTCGGGGGGCAGCCGACGCTGACGCACAACCTGAGCAACGGACCGGTGGAGGACCTCGCGATCGGGGTGTACGACCGGGGGCCTGAGGTGGGTGTGCGGGTCGACTTCGACGCGGCACCGGAGGTCTGCGACCTCGCGGCCGTGGCCGATCACCAGGACCGCTTCCTGCGCTTCGTGGATACGGCGCTGGACCGAATGGACGGCACGGTAAGGGAGTTGGACCTGCTCGAACCCGCCGAGCGTCGGCTGCTGCTTGAGGAGCGGGCGGGTGTCACGGTCGAGATCGGGGACGGGACGCTCGCGGAGCTCTTCGAGGAGCAGGCCCGGCTTCGGCCCGATCACCCGGCCGTCGTCTTCGGTGAAGAGACCCTGAGCTACCGCGAGTTGAACGAGCGGGCGAACCGGCTCGCGCATCACCTGACGGCGGCCGGGCTGCGCCGGGGAGACCTCGCCGGTGTCCTGCTCGAACGGAGCAACGCCTTCGCCGTCGCGGTACTCGCCGTCATCAAGACCGGCGCCGGATACGCCCTCCTGGACCCCGAGTTCCCCGACGAACGACTGGCGAACACGGCGTCGGACGCCCGGATCGCCGTGCTGGTCAGCGACGGCCGGCAGGCCGGCCGCCTGACGGGTGCGTGGCACACGGTCCTGGTGGACCGGGAGGCGGACGCGATCGGCGCACGGCCGACGAGCAACCCTGAGACGGTGGTGACGACCGACGACGTGGCCTGCGTGATGTTCACCTCGGGATCCACCGGACGCCCCAAGGGCATCCTCTCCTCCCACCGCAACCTCGTCTCCACCCTCACCCACCAGACCTACTGCACCTTCGGACCCACCGAAACCTTCCTCCAATGCTCACCCGTCTCCTGGGACGCCTTCAGCCTCGAATACTGGGGCGCCCTCCTCCACGGCGGCACCACCATCCTCCAACCCGGACAACGCCCCGACCCCACCCACATCACCGAACTCACCCACCAACACCCCATCACCATGCTCCAACTCTCCTCCAGCCTCTTCAACTACCTCACCGACGAACACCCCCACACCTTCAACACCACCCACACCACCTACACCGGCGGCGAACCCGCCAGCCCCACCCACACCCACAAACTCCACACCCACCACCCCCACCTCACCATCACCAACGGCTACGGCCCCGCCGAATCCCTCGGCTTCACCACCACCCACACCATCCAACCCACCACCACACCCCCCACCACCCACCCCATCGGCACCCCCCTCACCAACAAACACACCTACATCCTCGACACCCACCTCAACCCCACACCCCCCGGCACCACCGGCGAGCTCTACCTCACCGGACACGGACTCGCCCACGGCTACCACCACCAACCCACCACCACCGCCACCCACTTCACCCCCAACCCCTACGGACCCCCCGGCACCCGCCTCTACCGCACCGGAGACCTGGCGTACTGGGACTCCGAAGGCCGTCTCCACTACGCCGGCCGCACCGACGCCCAGGTCAAGGTCCGCGGCTTCCGCGTCGAGCCCACCGAGATCGAGACGGTCCTCACCGGGCACCCCGGGATCTCCCGTGCGGCGGTCCTCACCCACCCGGACCGGCACGGGGCCCCGCAGCTCGTCGCCTACGTCACGGTCGAGCCGACGGGCGCCGGCACGGGCACCGGCAGCGGCACCGACGGGCCGGCGCCCGGACCGCAGGAGGTGCGCGCCTGGTCGCGGACGCTGCTGCCCGAGCACATGGTCCCGGCGGTGGTCGTGGTCATGGACCGGCTGCCACTGACGGCCAACGGCAAGATCGACAAGCGGGCCCTGCCCGCCCCCGCGCTCGACACCGCCGTCACCGCCGACGGGGGCCGGGCTCCGCGCACCCCGGTGGAGGAGATCCTCTGCGGGCTGTTCGCCGAGGTGCTCGACGTTCCCCGGTCACTGACAGCCGACGACAACTTCTTCGACCTCGGCGGGCACTCCCTCCTCGCCGCCCGCCTCACCGGCCGCATCGCGACGACGCTCGACGCCCGGCTCACGATCCGGGACGTCTTCCAGCATCCGACGCCCGCCGCGCTCGCGTCACGGCTCGCCGACCGGGGCGGCCGTCCGGCCCTGCCGCCGCTCACCGCCGAGCAGCGCATCTGCGAGCTGCCGCCGCTCTCCTTCGCCCAGCAGCGACTGTGGCTGATCTCCGACATGGAGCAGGGCGGCACCTCGTACAACGTGCCGATGACCGTACGGCTCGAAGGCGAGATGGACACCGGGGCGCTGCGGTCCGCGTTCGCGGATCTGTCGGCACGCCACGAACCGCTGCGGACGGTGTTCGTACGGGTGGACGGCGAGCCCCGGCAGCGCGTCCTGCCGGCCGATGCGGAGCGGTTGGTGTTCGAGTGCCGTCAGGTGGACCCGGCGGGGCTCGACGAGGCCGTGACGGAGGCGGCCGGTCACGCCTTCGACCTGGCCGTGGAGTGCCCGCTGCGGGTGACGCTGTTCGATCTCGGGGCGGACCGGTACGAGCTGCTCGTGCTGCTGCACCACATCGCGACGGACGGCCAGTCGCTCGCCCCGCTCTTCGCGGACCTGTCCACGGCCTACGCGGCCCGGCGGGCGGGCGCCGCCCCCGAGTGGGCGAATGAACTGCCGGTCAGATACGCCGACTTCGCGCACTGGCAGCGGCGGGTGCTCGGTGATCCCGGGGACGCGGAGAGCCCACTGGGCCGGGACCTCGCGCACTGGCGCCGCGCCCTCGACGGACTTCCTGAGGAGCTGGGGCCGCTCCACGACCGGCCCCGGCCCGCGGTGGCCACCCACCGGGGCGGCCTCGTGCCGGTCGACTTCGGACCCGACCTCTACGCGGGGATCACGGCGCTGGCGCGCCGGGAGCGGTGCACGCCCTTCATGGTGGTGCACGCCGCCCTCGCGGCGACGCTCACCCGGCTCGGCGCTGGCACGGACCTGGCGCTCGGCGCCCCGGTCGCCGGCCGTCCGGACGAGCAACTGGCGCGCCTGGTGGGCTTCTTCGTGAACACACTGGTGCTGCGCACCGACACCTCCCGCGACCCGAGCTTCCGTGAACTCCTCGGCCGGGTCCGGGCGGCCGACCTGGACGCGTACGCCCATCAGGACACGCCTTTCGACCTGGTCCTGGAGGCGGTGAACCCGGTGCGTTCGCTGGCCCGGCACCCGCTGTTCCAGGTGTGCCTCGCGCTGGAGAGCGGTGCGACGCCGGGGCCGGTGCTCGCTGGGGCGCGGACCCTGCGAACCGCGCCGGTGTCCAACGGCTCGGCCAAGTTCGACCTGGAGTTCCTGCTCTCGGGGGACGACGAAACGGGTCTGACCGGCGCCTTGGTGTACGCCACGGACCTCTTCGACGCCTCCACCGTCGAACGGACGGCCTCGATGCTGCGGCGGGTCCTGGAGCAGGCGGTGGCCGACCCGGGGCAGCGGCTCAGCCGGTTCGAGCTGATGGACGGGGCCGAGCGGCGGCGACTCCTCGCGGAAGGCCGGGGCGTCGAGGCCGAGATCGGGGACGGGACGCTCGCGGAGCTCTTCGAGGAGCAGGCCCGGCTTCGGCCCGATCACCCGGCCGTCGTCTTCGGTGAAGAGACCCTGAGCTACCGCGAGTTGAACGAGCGGGCGAACCGGCTCGCGCATCACCTGACGGCGGCCGGGCTGCGCCGGGGAGACCTCGCCGGTGTCCTGCTCGAACGGAGCAACGCCTTCGCCGTCGCGGTACTCGCCGTCATCAAGACCGGCGCCGGATACGCCCTCCTGGACCCCGAGTTCCCCGACGAACGACTGGCGAACACGGCGTCGGACGCCCGGATCGCCGTGCTGGTCAGCGACGGCCGGCAGGCCGGCCGCCTGACGGGTGCGTGGCACACGGTCCTGGTGGACCGGGAGGCGGACGCGATCGGCGCACGGCCGACGAGCAACCCTGAGACGGTGGTGACGACCGACGACGTGGCCTGCGTGATGTTCACCTCGGGATCCACCGGACGCCCCAAGGGCATCCTCTCCTCCCACCGCAACCTCGTCTCCACCCTCACCCACCAGACCTACTGCACCTTCGGACCCACCGAAACCTTCCTCCAATGCTCACCCGTCTCCTGGGACGCCTTCAGCCTCGAATACTGGGGCGCCCTCCTCCACGGCGGCACCACCATCCTCCAACCCGGACAACGCCCCGACCCCACCCACATCACCGAACTCACCCACCAACACCCCATCACCATGCTCCAACTCTCCTCCAGCCTCTTCAACTACCTCACCGACGAACACCCCCACACCTTCAACACCACCCACACCACCTACACCGGCGGCGAACCCGCCAGCCCCACCCACACCCACAAACTCCACACCCACCACCCCCACCTCACCATCACCAACGGCTACGGCCCCGCCGAATCCCTCGGCTTCACCACCACCCACACCATCCAACCCACCACCACACCCCCCCCCACCCACCCCATCGGCACCCCCCTCACCAACAAACACACCTACATCCTCGACACCCACCTCAACCCCACACCCCCCGGCACCACCGGCGAGCTCTACCTCACCGGACACGGACTCGCCCACGGCTACCACCACCAACCCACCACCACCGCCACCCACTTCACCCCCAACCCCTACGGACCCCCCGGCACCCGCCTCTACCGCACCGGAGACCTGGTCAGGCGCAGGGCGGACGGCGCCCTCGAATACCTCGGGCGCGCCGACGAGCAGGTGAAGATACGCGGCTTCCGCGTCGAGCCCGGAGAGGTCGAGGCGGCCCTCCTCGGGGACGAGTCCGTCGCCCAGGCGACGGTCCTGGTCCGCACGGACGGCGGCCCGCGCCGGCCCGGCGGCGGACAGAACAGCGGGCCGGGCGACGGGCCGGGCGTCGGGCCGGGCGAGAAGATCCTCGTCGGGTACGTCGTCGCCGACCCGGCGGGCCCCGCCCTCGACCCGCTCGCGCTGCGGGAGCGGCTGCGCGGTGTCCTTCCCGAGCACCTCGTGCCCGCCAGGATCGCCGTCCTCGAACGGCTGCCGCTCACCGCCAACGGCAAGATCGACAAGCGGGCCCTGCCCCGGGTCGACGCCCCGTCCCGCGCCGCGGGTGAGGGCCGCGCCCCGCGCACGCCGGTCGAGCGGACCCTGTGCGCCCTGTTCGCGGACGTGCTCGACGCGGCGGGCCCGGTCTCCGCCGACGACAACTTCTTCGACCTCGGCGGGCACTCCCTCCTCGCCGCCCGCCTCACCGGCCGCATCGCGACCGCGCTCGACTCCGTCCTCACCACCCGGCTCACCACCCGCGACGTCTTCCTGCACCCCACTCCCGCGGCCCTCGCCGCGCACGTGGCGGCCCGGAGCGCCGCTCCGGCCAAGCGGGCCAGGCCCGCGCTGCGCCGCCGTACCCCCGGCGACACCCACACCGATCGGAGAAGTTCATGAACCACGACCCGCGCCCCGCGCCCGAGGACGTCGTCTGGGACCTGCCCGGCAGCGGGCCGCACCGGCTGTCGCTCCTGGTCCTCCCCCACGCGGGCGGCAACGCCCACGCGTACGCCGAGTGGCGGGCGCACCTGCCGGCGGACGTACGCCTGCTCATCGGCCAGTACCCGGGCCGCGGGGCGCGCTTCTCCGAGGATCTGCCGGAGTCGGTGGACGACCTGTCCGGGCCGGTGGTGGAGGCGCTGCCGGCCGACGCGGGTGAGCTGGTGGTGCTCGGCCACAGCATGGGCTCCCTGGTCGCGTTCGAGGTCGTCCGCGCCCTCCAGGCGGCCGGCCGTACCCCTCGTGCCCTGATCGCCTCGGCCTGCCGGGCCCCGTTCCTGGCGAACCCGTGCGCCGTGCATCCCGAACTCCTCGACGACGACGCCCTGGTGGCGGCCATCAAGGAGCGCGGCGGCACCGACGACTCGATCCTCGACGAGCCGGAGCTGCGGGAGATCGTGCTGCCGTCGATCCGCGCGGACTTCGCCATCGACGACGTGTACCGCTGCGCCGACCCGGCGGCCCGGGTGGACTGCCCGGTCACCGTCATCGGCGGTGACGCCGATCCGGTGGCGCCGGCGGAGAACCTGCGTCACTGGGGCGAGGTCACCGAGCACGCCTTCACGACGGAGGTGCTGCCCGGCGGTCACTTCTACTTCCAGCAGCAGCTGGACGCGTTCTTCGCCCTGGTGAACCCGGTGCTCGACGCCGCCGTCGCCCCGGCCCCGGCCCCCAGCGCGGTCTGAGTACGCGTCCGCGTTCTCGCCCGTGCGCCGCACCCCCTCCCCCGCGTTCCTTCCGCACCCACCGATCCGAGGACTCCCATGACCACCTACGCCGAATCGACCACGGCGCCGACGCTCGACGTCGTCCGCGAACCCGGCAGGCCCGTCGTCGTCCACACCCCCTCCTTCGGCTCCATGGCCGAGGCAGCCGCCTGGCTCGACAGCCGGCGGGACGACGTACAGGCCGAGCTGCACCGCTCCGGCGCCGTTCTGCTGCGCGGGCTGCCCGTCACCGACGCGGCCGACTTCGCCCGTGCCCGGGACGCCCTGATCCGTGAGCGCGCCGGGTACAAGGAGAAGGCCACCCCGCGCACCGACTTCGGCGAGGGTGTGTTCTCCTCCACCGACCTGCCGGCCGTCCAGCCGATCCGGCTGCACAACGAGAACAGCTACACCCTGGACTTCCCCGGTGTCCTCCTCTTCGGCTGCGTCACCGCGCCCGCCGAGGGCGGGGCCACCACGGTCGGCGACATGCGCGAGGCCCTGCGGCTGCTCCCGCCGGAGCTGGCCGAGCGGTTCGCGCGGGCCGGCTGGCTCCTGGTGCGCAACTACTCCGAGCTGGCCGGTCTCCCCTGGTACAAGACCTTCGCCACCGAGGACAGGTCCGTGGCCGAGGCGTACTGCCGCGAGAACACCGTCGGGTACGAGTGGCTGGACGACGACTCGATGCGGACCACGCAGCGCCGCTCGGCCATCGTCACCCATCCGGTGACCGGCGAGAAGGTCTGGTTCAACCACTTCGCGTTCTGGAACGGCCGCACCCTCGACGAGGACGTCCGTGAGGTCCTGCTCGACACGTACGGCGAGGACGGCCTGCCGTTCTCCACCTATCTGGGTGACGGGACGGCGCTGACCGACGCCGAGGTCGACACGATCAACGACGTGTACGACCGCGTCACCGTGCGCGAGACCTGGCAGCGCGGCGACCTGATGCTCGTCGACAACATCCTCTGCGCCCACGGCCGCGAGGCCTACGCGGGCGACCGGAAGATCCTCGTCGCCATGGGCGAGCCGGTCGCGCTGGCCGACTGCCGCCCGGAGACCGCCCCTTCGACCGCCCTGTACGGGGAGTGAGCCCGAGATGACCACCGTTCTGCCCGCGAGCGCCGCCGCCGCGCCCAGCGCCGTGACCGCTTCCCCCGTCACCGCCTCCCCCGCACCGGCCGCTGCCGCCCTCCCCGCCGATCTGCTCACCCGGCTCGCCGCCGTTCCCGGTGGGCGTACCGCCGTGGTCGCCGCCGACCGCGAGCTGGACTTCGCCGGGCTGCGCGCCGAGGCCGCCCGTATCGCCGGCCGGCTCGCCGGCCTCGGCGTCGGCCCGGAGAGCGTGGTCGCGCTGTGCCTGCCGCGCGGCGCGGACCTCGTCGCCGCGCTGATCGGCACCCTCACCGCCGGGGCCGCCTATCTGCCCGTCGACCCGAACCTGCCCGTTGACCGGCGCCGCTACCTGGTCGAGGACGCCCGCGCCGACCTCGTCGTGACGGCCGGGGCCGGAGCCGAGCCGCTCACCGAGGGCGTGCCGCATCTGACGGCCGCCGAGCTGGGCGCGCCCACGGCCGGTTCCGACGTCTTCCGGCCGGTTCCGGTGCCCGCCGACGCGCTCGCCTACGTCATCTACACCTCCGGCTCGACCGGGCGCCCCAAGGGTGTGGAGGTCGGCAGGGCCGCCGCCGCCGCGCTGCTCACGGAGCTGGAGGAGGCGGGCATCGCCGTCACCGACGGCGGCCGGGTGGGCTGGAACGCGTCCCCGTCCTTCGACGCCTCCGTGCAGCAGTGGGTCCGGCTGTGCCGTGGCGACGCCCTGGTGATGATCGACGAGGAGACCCGGCGGGACCCGGCGCTGCTCGCCGCGTTCGTGGACACTCAGGCGCTCACGGACCTGGACCTCACGCCCTCGCACGCCGACCCCCTGCTCGACCTGCTCACCGCCGACGGCGGGCCGCGCCCGCTCACCCTCCTCGTGGGCGGGGAGGCGGTTCCCCCCGCGCTGTGGGACCGGATCGCCGGACGGAGTGCGGACGGAACGATACGGGCGGTGAACCTGTACGGGCCCACCGAGTGCACGGTCGACTCCACCGCCGGATGGATCGAGGGGCCGGGACGGCAGCCGCACATCGGGACGGTCCTGCCAGGCCTGCGCATGCGGCTCCTCGACGAACGGCTCCGGCCGGTGGCCGAGGGCGCGACCGGGGAGCTGTACCTCGCCGGGCCCCGGGTGGCCCGCGGCTACCGGCGGCGCCCGGCCCTCACGGCGGACCGGTTCGTCCCGGACGTCGAGGACCCGGCGGGCGGCGGCCGGATGTACCGGACCGGCGACCTGTGCCGGATGCTCCCGGACGGCAGCCTCGTGTACCTGGGGCGCGCCGACGGCCAGGTGAAGCTGCGCGGCCACCGGATCGAACTCCCCGAGATCGAAACCGCGTTGACGCGCTTCGCCGGGGTTGCCGAGGCCGCCGTGATCGTACGGGAGGACCCGGCCGGCACTCCTGGCCTGGTCGCGTACTACCGCCCGGCCGGCGGCGCGGAGGTGTCGGCGGAGGGGCTGCGCGAACTGCTCGCGGCCGAACTGCCCGCGTACATGGTGCCGTCGACGTTCGTGGCGATGGACCGCTTCCCGACGACCCAGAACGGCAAGCTGGACCGGGCCGCGCTGCCCGCTCCGACGCCCGGGACGGCCGCGCCTGCCGACGCCGCCGCCATGGACGAGCTGTCGGGGACGGTCGAGCGGCTGATCGGCGGGGTGTGGGCGACGGTGCTGGGCGCCTCGCGGATCGGCCCCGAGGACAACTTCTTCAAGCTGGGCGGGCATTCGCTGCTCGCGATCAAGCTGGTGTCGCGGGTACGGGCCGAGCTGAAGGTGGCGCTTCCCGTGAAGGCCGTCTACGCGAACCCGCGCCTGCGCGACCTGGCGGGGTACATCGAGGAACTGCTCGCCACCACCGAGGACGCCTGAGCCGTCGCCGGGCCGTGGGCCCGCCCGCTGGGATCTGAGCCCCCGCCCGGCCCCGGCCCGCGTTGCGACCGCCATCCCCTCCCTCCCCTTTCCCGTAGCCGCTCCTTCACCCCCGAGGATGACCGTGATCCCCCTGTCCTTCGCCCAGCGCCGTCTGTGGTTCCTGAACCGGCTCGACGGCCCGTCCTCCACGTACAACGCGCCGGTCGTGCTGCGGCTCGACGGGGTCCCGGAGCTTCCGGCGCTCCGGGCGGCGCTCGGGGATCTCGCCCGGCGGCACGAGGTGCTCCGCACGGTGTTCCCGGCCGGTCCGGACGGTGAGCCGTACCAGGAGGTCGTGGCGGAGCCGGACATCACCCTCGCGGTACGGGAGTGCCCGGCGGCGTCCCTGGAGGAGCTGGTGGCCGGCTTCGGCCGGGAGTCCTTCGACATCGGCACCCAGCTTCCCTTCCGTGCCGCACTGTTCATGCCCGAGGGCGGGCCCGGTTCGGTGCTGGTCCTGCTGCTCCATCACGTGGCCACGGACGGGTGGTCGCTCCGACCGCTGCTGCGGGACCTGACGGAGGCGTACGCGGCCCGGCTCGCTGGGGCGGCGCCCGAGCAGGAGGAGCTGCCGGTCCGGTACACCGACTACACGCTGTGGCAGCACGAGGTCCTCGGGGACCCGGCCGACCCGGACAGTCTGGCCCGCGAGCAGCTGGACCACTGGGCGGCGGCCCTGGAGGGGCTGCCGCCGGTGACGCCGCTTCCGGCGGACCGGCCGCGGCCCACGGAGCCCAGCCACCGGGGCGGGACGGTCACCGCGGAGGTCGGCGCCGAGGAGCACCGGGGACTGCTGGGACTGGCCAGGGAGACGGGGGCGAGCCTGTTCATGGTGGTCAGGGCGGCGCTCGCGGCGGCGCTCGCGGCGGCGGGCGCGGGCGAGGACATCGCGATCGGGACGCCGGTCGCGGGGCGGCCCGAGGAGGATCTGTACGACCTGGTGGGGTTCTTCGTGAACTCCCTGGCCCTGCGGACGGAACTGTCCGGTGATCCCACGGTCGCGGAGCTGGTGGCGCGGGTGCGGGACACCGACCTGGCGGCGTACGCGAACGAGGAGCTGCCGTTCGACCTCCTCGTGGAACACCTCAATCCCGACCGGGCGCTGTCCCATCATCCCTTCTTCCAGGTGATGTTGAGCATGCAGAGCGCCGACGCCCCGGCGCTGACGGCGCTCGGCCCGGTCATGGGGACGGTGGAGACCTCGGACCTGGCGGCGGCCAAGTTCGACCTGACGGTGGTGTGCGCCGAGCGGCAGGGGCCGGCGGGCGACCCCGACGGTCTGGAGGTCGGCGTGCAGTACGCGACGGACCTGTTCGACGAGGGGACCGCGCGTCTCCTCCTCGATCTGTACGTCCGCGCGCTCACGGCCTTCGCCGGCCGTCCGGGCGCCCGGCTGGGTGAACTCGCCCTGGTCGACGGGGAGGAGAGGGCGGCGCTCACCGCCCGGCACGAGCGGCTGGCCGCAGCCGAGGCGGAGCGGCGCGCCGCCGAGTCGCGTACGGGAGCCGGGGCGGGGGCCGCATCGGGTGACGGTGCGGCCGTCAGCCCGCTCGGGGAGATCCTGTGCGGACTGTTCGCGGAGGTGCTCGGCCTCGAACGGCTCGGCGCGGACGACAACTTCTTCCGGTCGGGCGGGCATTCGCTGCTCGCCGGCAAGCTGATGAACCGGGTGCGCGCGGTCCTCGGCAGGGAGGCGGGCATCCGTGACCTGTTCCTGGCGCCGACGCCCGCCGGTCTGGCCCGCCGCATGGAGGAGCGGGGCGGCGGCGCGGGAAAGCGTCCGGCGTTGCGTCCGGTCCCGGCCGCCGAGCGGCCCGAGCGGCTGCCGCTCTCGTACGCCCAGCGGAGCCTGTGGTTCGTGGGGCAGCTGGAGGGACGCAGCGCCACGTACAACATCCCGCTGGTCCGCCGACTGGAACGACCGCTCGTGCCGGGGGCGTTCGCGGCGGCGCTGGCGGACGTGGCGGAGCGCCACGAGGTGCTGCGCACGGTCTGTCCGACGGTGGCGGGAGAGCCGTACCAGGAGATCCTGACCGGTGTACGGCCCGTCCTCGGCCTCGTACGGGCGGGGGACGCGGCGGGGCTGGCTGCCGAGGTGGACGCGGCGGCCGGGCACGTCTTCGACCTGGCGAAGGAGATCCCCTTCCGGGCCACCCTGATCGACTGCGCGGAGGACGGCGGCCAGGTCCTGGTGCTGCTCGTGCACCACATCGCCGGGGACGGCTGGTCCACCGACCGGCTGCTGGCCGACCTCTCCGAGGCGTACGGGGCGCGGCTCGCGGGCCGCGCCCCGGGCTGGGAGCCGCTGCCGGTCCAGTACGCGGACTACACGCTCTGGCAGCGCGAACTCCTCGGCGACGGCGAGGGCTCCGAGCCTGGCGAAGGCGAAGGCCTTCTCGCTGACCAACTGGCTTACTGGAAGCTGGCGTTGGAAGGACTTCCGCCGCTGATCGCGCTGCCCACCGACCGGCCGCGCCCCGCCGAGCCCACCCACCGGGGCGCCCTCGCCCCCTTCCGGCTGGACGCGGAGACCCATCGGGCCCTGGCGCGCACGGCGCTCGCCACCGGGACGACCCTGTTCATGGTGGTGCAGGCCGCGCTCGTGGCGCTGCTGAGCCGCCACGGGGCCGGACCCGACGTCGCCGTGGGCACCACGGTCGCCGGGCGGGGCGACGACGCCCTGAACCGGCTCGCCGGCTTCTTCGTGAACACGCTGGTGCTGCGGACCTCCGCCGACGGCGATCCGCGCTTCACCGAGCTGCTGGGCCGGGTCAGGGAGGCCGACCTGACGGCCTTCGGCCACCAGGACGTGCCCTTCGACCGGCTGGTGGAGCATCTGAACCCGCACCGGTCCTCCGCCCACCACCCGCTGGTGCAGGTGATGCTCCAGGTGCACACGGCCGGCGGCGCGGCGGCGGACACGGCCCTGTCGGGCACACCGGTCCCGTTCGGGGCACACACCGCGAAGACGGACCTGACCTTCGCGCTGACGGCGGGCCGCGACCGGTCCGGCGAGCCCGGGGAACTGACCGGCGTACTGGAGTACGCGACGGACCTCTTCGGCCCGGAGACGGCCGCGCTGCTCACGGAGCGGCTGGTCGCGACCCTTACGGCGGTCGCGGCCGACCCCGAGCAGCGGGTGGAGGACCTGGTGTACGGCGACCCGGCGGGCGGCGACGACGCCACCGGCGGCCTTCTTCTCGACCGGCGGCTGCGGCAGGTTCCGGTCGGAGTGCCGGGCGAGCTGCACGAGCGCGGCGCGGTGCCGCTGCCGACGGGACGGCGGGGCGTACGCGGCACCGACGGTGTCCTGCGCGTGCTCGGCGACACCACGGTGGGCGGTTACGTCGTCGAGCCCGGGCGGGTGGAGGCGGCCCTCGCCGCGCATCCCGCGGTGTCGGAGGCCGTCACCACCGTCCGCGAGGACCGGCTGCTCGCCTACGTGGTCGGGCGGCCCGGCGCCGTGGCGGCCGACGGGCCCGCGCTGCGGGCCTGGGTGGCCGAGCGGCTGCCGGAGTACCTGGTCCCGGCCTCGGTGGTGACTCTGCCCGAGCTGCCGCTGACCCCGGACGGCCGTACCGATGTCGACGCCCTCCCGGAACCCGGACACGAGCCGGCCGCGAAGGCCGCCACGGGCGGGGCGCCGTGGGAGGAGCAGGTGGGCGCGCTGTTCACGGAGCTGCTCGACGGGCGCGCGGTCGGCCCGGACGACAACTTCTTCCGCGTGGGCGGGCATTCGCTGCTCGCGGTGCAGCTGGTGAACCGGGTACGGGCGGACCTCGGCCGCGAGATCACCCTGCGCGAGGTGTTCCGGCACCCCACGGTGGCGGCGCTGGCCGCGCGCCTCGCCCAGCCGGCCGCGCAGACCCCGCCGAAGACGCCGGCGCTGCGGCGCCGTACGCGGGGCGGGGCGCGGGTGCCCACCGCCTGACAGGGAGTGTCCCCCTAACCTGGGTTCATGCAGCACGGTCGTCGGCGGGATCGGCGCCCGGCCCGCCGAGCGGGCCGGGCGCCGGTCCCGTTTCCGTCCGGGCCGCCGGAGGTCGCGGGTGCCCGGGTCGTGCTGGTCGGGTACTTCTCCGCGAAGGAGAAGGGCTTCGGGGCGCTGATGGAGGCCGCCGCGAAGGCGTTGACCGCGCGCGGAGCACGGGTCGTGGGCCGGTTCACCCAGCGGCGCGGTGTCTCGGACGGCGGGGCCGCGAGGATGGCGCTGCCGTTCTCCTCGCGGACGCTGCTGCGGCTCGGGAAGGTCCGCGAGGTCTCCGAGGCCTGTGCACGGACCGCCGCCGACGCGGCGGTGTTCCTGCCGGCACTGACGGAGCGCCAGCGCCGGGCACTGACGGACGCGCTGGGCTGCCCGGCGGTGGGGCTGGACGAGGTGCTGGGCAGGGACGAGGGCTGACCCCGACAGGGGGAGAGCACGGTCGGGCTCCAGGCTCCGGGCTCCGGGCTCCGGGCTCCGGGCTCCGGGCTCCGGGCTCCGGGCTCCGGGCAATCCGTACCGGACCGGCTCCGGCGGGTCCTGGTCCGGCGGGTCCTGGTCCGGCGGCAACCACCGCTCCGGCGGCAGTATCGCCCCTCGATTCTGCCGCGAGGACTGCCCGCTCCCCCGGTGGGCCGCGCCTAGCGTGGAGGCACGGAGGCGAGTGGCACGGACGACGCCCCCGGCCCCGCCCCCATCCCGTTCCCGCCTGGAGGATTCACGATGCCCGCACCCGAGCCGATCTTCCTCGACGGCGGCCCCGCGGTGCGGCCCGCGCCGCGCGTGCTCGACCTGATCGACGCGCGGGTCGCGGCGGACCCCGGGCGGCTCGCCCTCGTGCACGGCGACGAGCGGCTGACGTACGGCGAGCTGGCCGTCGCGGTGGCCGAACGGGCCTCCGAGCTGGCCGCGCAGGGCGCGTGCCCCGGCCGGCTGGTCGCGGTGCACCGGCCGCGCGGTCCGCGGGCGATCGTCGGTCTGCTCGCGGTGCTGCGGACCGGCGCGGCGTATCTGCCCCTGGACATCCAGGCCCCGGACGCCCGCAACGCCGCGATCCTCTCCGACGCCTGCGGGGCCGAAGCGCCCGAGCCGGCGGAGGTCGCCGCGCGGGGCGAGCTGGTGCTCGGCGGCCCGGGCGCCCCCGACGACGCGGCGTACGTCATCTACACCTCGGGCTCGACCGGGACGCCCAACGGCGTGGTCGTCGGGCACGGTTCGCTGGCCCACTTCGTGGCCGGGGCGACCCCCGCGTACGGGATCGACGGCGAGGCCCGGGTACTCCAGTTCAGCCCGCTGCACTTCGACGCCAGCGTGCAGGAGATCTTCTGCACCCTCGGCGGCGGCGGCGTCCTGGTGCTCCGCACCGACGACATGCTCGACGTACGGGAGCTGCTCGCGGGCTGCGCCACCCACGAGGTGAGCGTCCTCGACCTGCCGGCCGCGTACTGGCACGAGCTGGTCTACGCCCTCGAAGCAGGTCTCGTCACCCTTCCGGACTGCCTGCGCACGGTCCTGATCTACGGCGAGGCCGCGCTGCCCGAGCGGGTGGCGCAGTGGTGCCGGACGGTGCGCGACCGGGTCCGTCTCCTCAACGTGTACGGGCCGACGGAGACCACCGTCGTCGCCACGGTCGCCGACCTGTCCGCCTACGACGGCGGTCCGGTGCCGATCGGCCGGCCGCTGCCCGGTGTGCGGGGCGCCCTCGTCGAGGGCGAACTCTGGCTGCTCGGCGGTGGTCTGACGCTGGGCTACCTGGGGCGTCCCGAGCTGAACGCCCGTCGGTTCACCACCCTGGGCGGCCAGCGCGCCTACCGGACCGGGGACGTGGCGAGCTTCCGCGCCGACGGCCAGATCGACTACCACGGCCGTGTCGACGACGAGGTGAAGATCGGCGGCCAGCGGATCGACCCGGCCTCGGTGGAGTCGGTGCTCTCCGGCCACCCGGGGGTCCGGGAGGTCGCCGTCGTCGCCCAGGAGGCGGAGGCCGGTGTGAAGCGGCTCGTCGCCTTCGCCGTGGTCGAGCCGGGGGTCGGGGCCGAGGAACTCCGCGCTCTGGTGCGGGAGTCGATGCCGGCCGCCGCCGTGCCGAGCACGGTCGCGCTGGTGCCCGAGCTGCCCCGGACGAGTTCGGGGAAGATCGCCAGGAAGGTGCTGCGGACCACCGATCCCTGTCCGACGCTGGTCCTCCTCGACGAGGCCGACCGGGTTCCGCTGTCGGCCGCGCAGCGCCGTCTGTGGCTCCTCGGCCGTATGGAGGGCCCCTCGGCGACGTACAACATGCCCGTCGTGGTGGAGCTGGAAGGGCTGCCGGACACTGCCGCGCTGGCCGCCGCGCTCACGGATCTCGTCGAGCGCCACGAGGTGCTGCGGACGGTGTTCCCGGCCGCCGACGGCGAGCCGTACCAGCACGTCCTGGACGCCGCCGCACCGGTCTTCACCGTCGAGCGGTGCGCCCCGGAGGAGCTGGCCGGGCGGGTCGCCGCGCGGACCGCCGAGCCCTTCGACCTCACCCGCGAGCGGCCCTTCCGGGCCCGCCTCCTCGACGGCGGCGACGGCCGGTCCACGCTCGTCCTCCTGCTGCACCACGTGGCCGGCGACGGCTGGTCGGTCGAGCCGCTCCTCCGCGACCTGGCGGAGGCCTACACGGCCCGTCTCGCGGGTCGGGCCCCCGACCGGGAGCCCCTGCCCGTCCAGTACGCCGACTACACCCTCTGGCAGCACGAACTCCTCGGCGAGGCCGACGACCCCGAGAGCCTGATGTCTCGTCAGCTCGCCTACTGGCAGGGCGCTTTGGCCGGGATCCCGGCCGCCATGCGGCTGCCCGTCGACCGGCCGCGCCCCGCCGAGCCCTCCCACGACGGGGCCACGGTCACCGCCCGGCTCGACGCCGACATCCAGGACCGGCTGGCCCGGGTCGCGGCCGAGCACGGCGCCAGCATGCTGATGGTGCTCCAGGCGGCGCTCGCCGTGACCCTGGCCGCCACCGGCTCCGGCAGCGACATCCCGCTCGGCACCCCGGTGGCGGGCCGCTCCGACGAGGCCCTGGGCGATCTGGTGGGCTTCTTCGTCAACACGCTGGTCCTGCGCACCGACACCTCCGGCGAGCCGACCTTCGGGGAGCTGATCGACCGGGTCCGGGACGCCGACCTCGCCGCGTACGCCCATCAGGAACTCCCCTTCGACGCCCTGGTGGAGCAGCTCAACCCCGAGCGCTCCCTCGGCCGGCACCCGCTGTTCCAGGTGATGCTGACCGTGCAGGGCGGCGCTCCGGGAGGGGAGCGCGCGTTCGCCCTCGGGGGGCTGGGCGGGCGCTTCGCGGACAGTGGTCTGCGGGTCGCCAAGTTCGATCTGATGGCCTCCTGCTTCGACGGCCGGGACGAGGCGGGAACGGCGGACGGGCTGGAGATCTGGCTCCAGTACGCGACCGACCTCTTCGACGGGCCGACCGCCCGGCTGCTGCTGGACGTGTTCGAGCGGGTGCTGCGCGCCTGCGCCGCCGACCCCGCCACCCGTCCCGCCGCGCTGTCGCTGCTGTCACCGCAGGACACGGCCGGACTCGAAGCGCGCCGTACGGCCGTCGCCGAGCTGACCGCAGCCCGCGAGGCGGCTGAGGCGCGGAGCGCCGCGGACGGCTCCGGACCGGCCGCCGCCGCGCACCAGGAGGCCCTTCAGGGGCTGTTCGCCGAGGTGCTCGGCATCGAACGGGTGGGCGCGGACGAGGACTTCTTCTCCATCGGCGGTCACTCCATGTCGGGGGTGCGGCTCTGCAACCGCATCCGTGCGCTCCTCGGCGTCGAGGTCCGCATCCGTGACCTGTTCCTCGCGCCGAGCCCGGCCCGGCTGGCCCGCCGCATCGCGGAGGGCGGGGAAGGCTCGGACGGTACGGAAGGATCGCCCGCCTCCGGCGCGACGGCCCAGGACACGGACGCCTCCGGTTCGGACGGCGGGCACGGGGCCGCTCCCGAGGGCACGGCCGCCGGACGTACGGGACTGCGCCGCAGCCCGCTCGTCCGGGCCTCCCGGCGACCCGAGCGTCTGCCGCTGTCGTACGCGCAGCGCCGTCTGTGGTTCGTGAACGAGCTGGAGGGGGCCGGTCCCTCGTACAACATCCCGATCGTGCTCCGGCCGGCCCGCCCCCTGGATCCCTCCGCGCTCGACGCCGCGCTCGCGGACGTCGCCGCCCGGCACGAGGTGCTGCGGACCGTATACCCGGCCGTCGAGGGCGAGCCGTACCAGCACGTCCTGGAGGGCGTCCGGCCCGTCCTGGAGGTCGCGGACGTACCCTCGGCGGAGCTGGACGAGGCGCTGGCCTCGGCCGCCCGGCATGTCTTCGACCTGGCACGGGACGTGCCCCTGCGAGCCTGGCTGATCACCCCCGACGACGGCAGCGGCCAGGTGCTCGTGCTGCTGCTGCACCACATCGCGGGTGACGGCTGGTCCACCGGGCCGCTGCTCGCCGACCTGTCGCTGGCCTACGCGGCCCGGCTGGCCGGCCGGGACCCCGGCTGGGAGCCGCTGCCGGTCCAGTACGCCGACTACACGCTCTGGCAGCTCGACGCGGCGCTCGACGGCCGCAGCGAGCGGGATCTCACCTTCTGGGAGCGCCAGTTGGCAGGGATGCCGCCGGTCCTCGAACTGCCCGTCGCCCGCACCCGGCCGGCCGAGGCCACCCACCGGGGCGCCCGTGTCCCGGTGGACGTCGGGCCGGGGGTGCACGCCGCGCTGACGCGGCTGGCCAGGGAGACCGGCACCACCCTGTTCATGGTGGTGCAGGCGGCGCTCGCCGCGACCCTCACCCGGCACGGCGCGGGCACCGACCTGCCGCTGGGCACGATGGCCGCGGGACGGGAGGACGAGGCGCTCGGCGGGCTCGTCGGCTTCTTCGTCAACACCCTGGTGCTGCGCACCGACACCTCGGGCGACCCGTCGTTCCGGGAGCTGCTCGGCCGGGTCCGGGACACCGACCTCGCCGCGTACGCCCATCAGGAGCTGCCCTTCGACCGGCTGGTCGAGCAGCTCAACCCGCGCCGTTCCACCGCCCATCACCCGCTGGTGCAGGTGATCGTGCAGCTCCACCAGGACTACACGGCCGGGCTCGGGGACGCGGCGCTCGCCGGCACCCCGGTTCCGGTGGAGAACGGTTCCACCAAGTTCGACATGACGCTCGCCCTGTGGGAGACGCACGGCGCGGACGGCGCCCCCGCCGGTCTCTCCGGCGGTCTGGAGTACGCCACCGACCTGTACGACGCGGCGACGGCCGGTCTGCTAGCCCGCCGGATCGGGGCGACCCTGGAGGCGGTGGCGGCCGATTCCGGGCTGCGGGTGGCCGAGTTGGGTCGGCTGACGCCCGAGGAGCGGCGGCTGCTGGTCGAGGAGCACAACGACACGGCCCATGACACCGCCGCCGAGGGGCCGTTCGGTCCGGGGCCGGTGCACGTCCTGCTCACCGAGCGGGCCCGCCGTACGCCGGACGCCCCCGCCGTGACCTTCGGCGCGGAGACCCTCACCTATGCGGAGCTCGACGCCCGGGCCGACGCCCTGGCGCACCGGCTGATCGCCGCCGCCCCCGGTCCGCGCCCGGCCGTGGGTGTGCTCCTGGAGCGCGGCCCGCTGCTGATCGTGGCGGCGCTCGCCGCCCTCAAGTCCGGTGCGGCGTACGTCCCGTTGGACCCTGCGCTGCCGGATGCCCGGATCGCGATGATGCTCGCCGACTCGGGGGCCCGCGCGCTGATCACGGACTCCTCGCGGGAGGACTCGGCCTCCGTGGCGGCGGGGCTGCCGGTCGTGGTGGCCGACGCCCACGGCGAGGCGGCTCACGTGCCGGGCGCTCCCGGTGTCCCGGTCGCCGCCGACGACCTCATGTACATCATGTTCACCTCGGGTTCCACCGGCCGGCCCAAGGGCGTCGGGGTCACCCACGCCAACGTGACCGCGCTCGCCGCCGACCGCGAGTGGAACGTCGCCCATCACGCCCGGATGCTGGTGCACTCGGCGATCGGCTTCGACGCCTCCACGTACGAGCTGTGGGTGCCGCTGCTGCGCGGCGGCGAGCTGGTGATCGCCCCCGGCGACGGCGCCGACCTGGCCGAACTCGACCGCACGGTCCGGGCCCACGGGGTCACCGCCGCCTACTTCACGATGGGCCTGTTCCATGTGATGGCCGACGAGGGCCTGGACACCCTGCGCCTGCTCAAGGAGGTCTGGACGGGCGGGGACACGGCCTCCCCGAGCGCGCTGCGCCGGGTCCTCGCGCACTGCCCGGACACCGTCGTCGTCCACTCCTACGGCCCGACGGAGACCACCTTCGCCTCGCACAACCAGCGCTTCGGCACGGCGGACCGGGAGCTGCCCGGGGTGTACCTCGGTCGCCCGATGGACAACACCCGCGGCTACGTCCTGGACGAGCGGCTGCGTCCCGTGCCGCCGGGGGTGCCGGGAGAGCTGTACGTCGCGGGTTCCCATGTGGCCCGGGGGTACGTGGGACGCCCGGCGCTCACGGCCGAGCGTTTCGTGCCGGACGCGTACGGCGCGGGTGAGCGGATGTACCGCACCGGCGACCTGGTCTGCTGGACTCCCGAGGGCGAGCTGCGGTTCCTCGGCCGCGCCGACGGCCAGGTGAAGCTGCGCGGCTTCCGCATCGAGCCCGGGGAGACCGAGGAGGCGCTCGCCCGCCACCCCGCCGTCGGACAGGCCGTGGTCGTCGTCCGCGAGGACCGGCCGGGCGAGAAGGAACTCGTCGGCTACGTGGTCCCCCGCGCCGGCGGTACGGTCACCGGGGCCGAGGTCCTGGCGGTGGCCGCCGCCGAACTGCCCGCGCATCTGGTGCCCTCCGCGGTCGTCGTCCTCGACGCCGTACCGCTGACCGTCAACGGCAAGCCGGACCGCCGGGCCCTCCCGGCGCCGGAGCGGCGCGCCGCGACGACCGCCGGACGGCGCCCCCGGAGCGCCCGCGAGGAGGTCCTGTGCGGCCTGTTCGCGGAGATCCTCGGTGTGCCGGAAGTCGGCATCGACGACAACTTCTTCACCCTGGGCGGCCATTCGCTCCTCGGGGTGCGGCTGGTGAGCCGGATGCGGACCGTCCTCGGTGTGGAGCGCGGGGTCCGCGACCTCTTCCGCACCCCGACCGTCGCCGGGCTGCTCCGGGCGCACGAGGAGGAGGGCGCCGACGGCGGTGCCATGGGGGTGCTGCTGCCGCTGAGCACGCGGGGCCGCCGCCGGCCGCTGTTCTGCGTGCACCCGGGGACGGGGGTGGGCTGGTCGTACGCGGGCCTCGCCCGGCACCTCGGCGACGACCAGCCGCTGTACGCGCTCCAGGCCCGCGCCCTGGGCGAACCGGGGTACGCGCCGGGGAGCGTGGAGGAGATGGCCGAGGAGTACGTGGAGCGGATCCGGCTCGTGCAGCCCTGGGGTCCGTACCGGCTGCTCGGCTGGTCCTTCGGCGGCACGGTGGCGCACGCCATGGCCGTACGGCTCGCGGAGCTCGGCGAGCGGGTGGAACTGCTCGCCCTGATGGACGTCCACCGGACCGGCCCCGGCACCCCCGGGCACGCCCGCGCCCTCGCGGACGCGGCCGGCGGTCCCGACCTGTCGGACCCGGTGGCGGTCGCCGCCGCGATCGAGGCGCTGCGCCGGGAGGATCCGGTGCTCGCCGGGTTCACCGACGCGGAGCTTCGGGCGGTGGCGGGCGCCTCCCGCACTCACGGGGAGCTGATGAGCCGCTACGTGCCCCGGCGGGCCGTCACGGACACGGTCTTCTTCACCGCGCACCGGGCCGGCGAGGCCCCGGGTGAACTCGCGGATTCCTGGCGCCCTTTCCTCGAAGGGCCGCTGGAGAACCAGTCCGTGGATTCCACCCATCTCGCCATGACGGAACCCGAAGCGCTGCGGGCGATAGGCCGTACGCTCGCCAGGAAGCTCGATTCGTTCAGTATTTCGCACACGCACTGAAATTCCGGCCGAAAAAGCCAGAAGACTCCCGCACACATTCGCAGAATTCAAGGAGACCGAGATGACGAACCCCTTCGACGACACCGAGGGCACCTTCCACGTCGTGGTGAACGACGAGGGCCAGCACGCCCTGTGGCCGACGTTCGCGGACGTTCCCGCAGGCTGGGAGGTCGTCCTTGAGGCGGTCGGCCGTGAGGACGCGCTCGCCTACGTCGAGCTGAACTGGACGGACATCCGGCCGAAGAGCCTCCTCGCGCAGTACGCGTGACGCTTCTCCGCATCACCGTGAAGAGGGAAGGGCCGGGCCCCGCGGGAATCCGCGGGGGCACGGCCCCGCCCCCTGACAAACTCAGGGCAAATGACCCACAAAACCCACCCCAAAAAAACAGCACCCCCCAATATAAAAGAAAAGATGAAA